>JASLDA010000455.1 GCA_030151745.1 Chitinophagaceae bacterium
GGTTCAGGGACGCCACCTGCGGGGCGCTGAAGAAGGTATCGGCGGCGATATAAAGGCTGTCCTTCCCGTTCGCGTTGAGCAGTACGGGGTTTATGGTCGCGAACAGGTTCAGCGAAATTTCGTTGTAGGCGGCGTAGCCGCTCCACATCGTGGAATGCCGCTCCGTATCTATAGCGACCACATGGCCGGAGGCCTTGCCCCAGCCCGTGTTGCGGTTGTAATCCAGCAAGTCCGCCTCGATATACTGGCCGCCGTTCTGCAGCGAGGAACGCGAAGTGAAATGCGCGATCTCCGCCTTTGAATCGTAGGTGCCCTGGCTGGTAGTCAGCCGGCTTTTATCGTTCGTCACCACGGAAGGCGCGAAGAAGCGCACGACCTTGGTCCCGGTATTGTAGCCGAGATCCTCGGAAATGACCTCGTATTCCGGGTCGTTCACCATGACCTCTCCCTTGAAGCGGGCGTCCTTGGTGCGGGTATTGTACACCCCGCTGGTGGATGAGAGCGTGGTAGCGTCGTTCTGCAGCGTACCGCCGTTTTCATATGTCCCGACCTTGCTGCCTACGTCGTAGCTCAGGTCATCGCTCCAGAGATTGCTTTTGCCGTCGGTCAGGCTTACATTTCCTTTCAGGTAGGCCAGCTTGAGGTTGCCGCGGTAGCGGAGGTAATCGCAGGTAACCTGGGTGCCTCCCGGCTGGGTGATGCGCACATTGCTGAACGCCTCCATATTGTTGGATGCCAGGTTCAGCCAGGCGCTGTCGCAGCTCATATAGGTATCGCCCTGCCGGAGCTGCACATTGCCAACCATCCGCTGCATCAGCCCGGTATCGGTCTGGAGGCCGTAGCTGTTCGCGGCCGAGATGATATTGACGATAATGCTGCGCGATGTGTCCGCCGGGGCCGCGGAAACCATCCTGCCGCTGCAGAGCAGCGCGGCGCATGCGCACAGAATTACACGTAGAGTAGACACGGCCCGGCCTGTAAAAGGCGGCAAAGATAAAGATACTTAGGCCGCAGCGGGAATGATGCCGGCCGATCGCGGATCAATCGCCCACCTTGGCCTTACGGCCGAAGATGTTGAGGTTCACATAGCGCCGGGGATGGGACTTCAGATCCGCGGAAAGCCGGCCAAGGTCGCCGATGGTCGTCGTAAGATTGTCGTAAAGCTTCTTGTCGTTTACCAGGAGGCCCAGGCTGCCTTCGTTATTATCGATCTTGGCAACGACGCTTTTCAGGCTGGATGCCATTTCGTCCACATTGCGGATCGCTTCTTCCAGCGGGGCACGGGAGAGCTTGTCGGTAGTGCTGCGCAGGTTGCTGAGCGTCTGGTCGATGTTCTCGTTGTTATTGGCCAGGTTCGTGGTGATCTTGTCGGCATTCTGGATCACATGCGCCAGCGTATTGCTTTGCCCGCGGAGCTTGCTGCTGACGCCGGAAAAGTTGTCCATGGTGACGTGCAGCGCGGCGATGCTGTTCTGCAGGTTGGTCCGGGCCTCGGCCGAGAAGATGGCGTTGACGGAAGTCAGCACGGAGTCGATATTGTTGACCACCTTGCGTACGTCCTGGAGCAGGGGCGTCACTTCCACCGAGATCTTATCGACAATACCGCCTTCCACAGCGGCCGGCAGCCTCGCGCCGTCCTCCACCTCGTCATCGCTGGTGCCGAGGTCCAACGTGATGCCTTTCGTGCCCAGCAGGTCCAGGGAATTGAGCTTCGCCACGGTTCCCTTGGGCAGGCGGGTCTTCTTGCTGATCGACAGGATGACTTCGACCTGGCTCCCGAGCTCTTTCCGGTTCAGCCGGATTTCGGAGACCTTACCGATCTGCAGCCCGTGGATCTGCACCGCAGCACTGGGCTGCAGGCCTTGTACATTATCGTAAAATACATGGTACTGATAGTCGCTGCTGAACAGGCTGGATCCCTTCAGGAAATAAAAACCGGCAAAGAATACGAGTATCGAGACGCCGACCAACAGACCGATCCGGGCTTCGTTAGACATAGACGCGTGGGGATTGAGAACGTAAAAGTAGCGGCCGGAGCCTGCTCCGGCCTAAGCTTGTTAAAATATTGCGCCAGCTCTGCTTTCCGGCCGGAGGCCTGGCGGATCGAACCGGTCAGGAATGCTGCAGCTGCCGGTGCCGGAGGAAATACTTTCCGAGCACGTCGAACTCGATATTGACGCGATCTCCTGCCCGGAGCTGCCCGAAACTGGTATGCTCGAATGTGTAGGGAATGATCGTGACCCGGAACTCGTCGGTCCCGACGCCGAAAACCGTGAGGCTGACGCCGTCGATGCAGACGGAGCCCTTTTCGACCAGCAGGGATGCAAACTGCCCGGGGAAACGGAAGCGGAAGATCCAGCTGCCGTCGGCTTCACGGACTTCGAGGCATTCCGCCACGGCATCCACATGGCCCTGCACGAAATGCCCGTCGAGGCGGTCCCCAACGCGCAGGGAACGCTCCAGGTTGAGCTTCCTGCCAGCCTGCCAGTCGGCCAGGGTCGTTTTCTTCAGCGTCTCGTCTACCGCGGTGACCGTGTAGATATCGCCTTCAATGGCGACCACCGTCAGACAAACGCCGTTATGGGCGACGCTTTGATCGATCTTCAGATCGTGGGTGATGGGGCTGCTGATACGGTAATCCCGGTTGCCGCCGCTGACGACAACCTCGCGGATCTCGGCCAGCGCTTCTACGATGCCAGTGAACATGGGGGCAAATTAGCCCATTCAGCCCGCACCCCCATATGGCACGTTAAATGTCATTGCCGATACGCCGTGCCTTGATGGAATACCGTTCCGGTATCGGAAATCACGATCAGCGAAAAACGGATGCGGGTGCTGTCGAACATGGGCATAGCGAGATAGCCGCTTACCGTGTCGGTGGGCCGGCAGAGGATCTGGCCGTTGAGCGCATTGGTGTCCGCATCGGCGCGCAGGCTGCGGTTTGCCGTGAAAGCGATGGAGGAGGAGCCTCCCGGGCAGAACCCGTTCAGCTGGAAATGCAGGCGGTCGGAGGCGCTGATACTGAAGTCGATGCTCTGGACGCCGAGCAGCTTTTGCGAGCCGTCATATATACTGTCTTCGTACCGGAAGGCCCCCGCAAAAGCGTCCGCCGGGTAGATGCAGACCGAGTTATCGGCCGTGCCCGGGAAATCCCGGTTGAAATTGACGGCCTCCGGATCGTTGCAATAGGGCCTCGAAAGCCGGGGATCGCTTTTACCCGGGGTATCGGTGTACTTCTTGCAGGCCCCGAGCAGCGCCGGGAGCAGCAAGGCGAGAAGAGGGACGATTCGGAGGCGCATACCGGCAAATAACGAAAATGAGGCCAAAGCTATTGCCGTAGGAAGATTTTATAATGAAAGATTTCAGGCCGGCGATTGACGGATCGGAAACTTGATCTATCTTTGCCGTCCATTCTCAAAAAAAGGGGGTATTACCGTTATGCTGATCATCGATGCAAAAGATTGCGAAAACATTGACAAGGCGCTGAAGAAGTACAAGAAGAAGTTCGAAAAGAGCCGCACCCTGCTGCAACTGCGCAGCCGCCAGTCGTTCACGAAGCCTTCTATCGTTCGCCGCACCGAAATCAAGAAAGCGATCTACAAGCAAAAGATGGCCGACGGTCGCCTGGACGATTAATATCACTCAGGTTTAAGACTGAAGATCTCCGATCGGGAGCCTTTTTGAGATGGGCTTCCGGCAATCCGGGATCCTCCCGGTCTTTCGCCGATATCAATCGCAGCGTCCCCGCTCCTGAATTTCAAGATCAATCGAACCCCTTCCGCCTCATACCTTTGGCGGAGGGGGTTTTTCTATGCAGCTTAGCGCCGGTATCCAGGAGTTTCTCAATCACCTGCGCTTCGAGAAGCGGGCCTCATCCCATACGCAGACGGCCTATTCCGGCGACCTGGCGCAGTTTCAGCGGTACATGGAACAGACCTATGGCGAGCAGGATGCCTTGCCGGCCATTACACATCATCACCTGCGGGGCTGGCTGGCCTCGGTCCGGGAAGCCGATCCCGCAACGAAGGTTTCTACGCTGAACCGCAAGATCGCCAGCCTGAGCGCCTTTTTCCGCTACGCGCAGCGCTTGTCCTGGATCGGGGCCAACCCCGTGAAGCTGCTGCATAGCCTTAAGCGGCCGGAGCGCCTGCCTGCCGCCATTCAGGAGGTCCAGGCGGCGCAGCTTCTGGAGGATACCGGCTTCCCGGCCGGCTTCCGCGGGCAGACGGAGCGCCTGGTCTGCGAGCTGCTTTACAGCACCGGCATGCGGCGCCAGGAGCTCATCGGCCTTCGCGAAACCGATATACACTGGGATGCGGGGCTCATCCGCGTGCTGGGCAAAGGCAATAAGGAGCGTCTTATACCAGTGCCCCCTCCCCTGCTCGACCTGCTGCGCGAATATCTGCAGGCCAAGGATGGCCGGGAAGCGGCGGACCGCGAAGCGCTACTGGTGCTGGAAAGCGGCGCCCCCCTTTATGCGGGCTTCGTTTACCGCACCGTCACCCACTACCTGGGGCTGGTCACGACCCGGGAAAAGCGGAGTCCCCATGTGCTGCGCCACAGCTTCGCCACGCACCTCCTGGATCACGGGGCCAATATCCAGGCAATCAAGGAACTATTGGGACACAGCAGCCTTGCGGCGACCCAGGTCTACACCCATTCCAGCATCGAAAGGCTCAAATCGATCCACGGGAAGCTGCACCCGAGATCCTAGAAAGACATGAATCGAGGTGTCACCTCTATTGGAGGTGACACCTCGATTCATGCCCTCAGGCATGATAATAGTGCCGATATCAAGCCTGGGGCTTTCATGCGTATGTTAAAGCCTTGCGTTTTTGGCCGCCGGGACACAGAAATCGCGATCCGGCCGCTTTTTTTCCTTGGCCGGAAGGTGTAACTTTTCAAGCCGAAAAGATCCGACGCCTATACGACGAGCATTACCTGAACTTTATTTTTTCACCAAATCCAGCATTCTCATGAACGTACAGATTCAGACAGTGCATTTCGATGCAGACGCTAAGCTTATAGACCGCATCAACGCCAAGATGGAAAAACTCCGGACCTTCCACGATAAGATCGTCGATGTAGAGGTCTATCTCATACTGGATAACATCGCCCATACGATAAAGGACAAGATCGCTGAAATCAAGGTGCATATCCCCAAGCACAGCTTCTTCGTAAAGCACTGCAGCAAGACCTTCGAAGAAAGCTTCGATTTCGCCTTCGACAGCATGGTGAACCAAATCAAGCGCCGCAAGGAACGCCGCCAGGCGCAACCCGCAGCTCTTCCCGAATAACCCGGACCCGGGTTCTGAAAAGCCGGCCTGATCCGCTTCCCCAGCGCAGGCCGGCTTTTTCGTGTCCGGGCTTGCGCTACAGAAATGAAAACCTTATTTTGCAAAGATTTCCGGCAAGTACTGCACGGTACTTATCAATATATGCACACACGATCTACCCGACTCCTCCTTGCTGCCTTGGCCCTAATCGGATTTGCTTCCTGCAAGAAAGAATACAGCGACGACACGCCGCTGACCCTGGCACAAACAGCAAGCGTGTATATCACCAGTCAGAACGGTGTGGTGTATGCCCTCGATCCGGTAACCGGCGGCAAGAAATGGGAGTTCAATGCCGGAGCAACCGTAAGCTCCACCCCCTTCCTGCTCCGAGACCAGATCTTCATCTGCAGCGAGGATGGCTATATGCACAAGGTGAATGCGCTGACCGGCGTCGAGACCCACCGTTACAATGTCTGCGCAGGATCCGGGCAGCCGTTCGTCTCCAGCCCCGTAGGCGAAGGAGACTTCATCTATGTCGGCACGGCGGATAACAACATGGCCTGCTACGATATCGTGAACGATATCGTTGTCTGGAAGACAAGCCTCTCCGGCTACGTACGCTCCTCGCCCGCATTCTCCGATACCAATGTCGTCTTCGGCTGCGACGACGGCAACCTGTACTGCCTGAGCAAGCGCTACGGCAATGAGACCTGGAGGTACTCCAACCCCGTAGGCGGCAAATTCTCATCCTCCCCCACGGTACGCCGCAACCTGGTGTATATCGGCGGCGAGGACGGCTCCATGTATGCCATACGCGCCAACGACGGTACCCAGCGCTGGGCCTATACCACCGGCGGGCCGATCCTCAGCAGCCCCATCTCCTACGGCGGCAATATCATCTTCGGATCCTACGACAAGAACGTGTACTGCATCGATTCCGGCTCCGGTCTGCCGCGCTGGATATTCCCGACGACCGACCGCGTGACCTCTTCTCCCTATGCATACAACCAGGTGATCTATATCGGCAGCTACGACCATTCCCTGTACGCGATCCATATCATCACGGGCGCCCAGAAATGGCGCATCCGCACCGGCGGACTGATCAAGTCTTCCCCGGTCGCGGCGAACGGCACCGTCTATTATGCCAGCTACGACAAATTCCTCTATGCCGCCGATACTGCCGTGG
>JASLDA010000458.1 GCA_030151745.1 Chitinophagaceae bacterium
TTTCCTGTCGTGGTTCGACTCCGGTTCGCCCGAACCCGAACCTGCGCTCACCATGACAGGAAAAGAGAACCCAATGCCGAGTCCCGATTATACAAGCTAAGGCTCCCGATCCACTGCAAACTGCAAACTGCCGACTGCAAACTGCTTACTGCAAAAGAGCTCACCATGACATGCCTCTTGTTTTGGGGATATAGATCCCGTCTGCGGCATGGTCCGCGACAGTACATGGACCGAATACGCGCTGTACCGGGGCGACACGGTATGGTTCTGCGCTGCGCCGGAGAAAAAGGCCTTCCTGGCCGATCCGGGGAAATATAATAAGGCGAATGGTATGTAGGATTTTAACCTATGCTTCTCCGGGCGATTCCGGAACTTTATGGGAGCGGGAGGAAAGGCGGCAGTCGCCTTTTCAAAGACTAAGTGACGATGAAAACGATCGCATGGATAGGGATTTTCTGCTGCTGCTTCGTCCCGGGATTTTCGCAGATCGAGACGGTGCGTGTCGGTGTCAACGGTCTTACCTGCTCGCAGTGTACCCGGAGCGTGGAAAAAAAGCTGCGGCAATTACCCTTTGTTGCAGATGTCAGTATGAACCTGGCAAATACCAGCGGCGAGATCCGGCTGAAACAGGGCGTCGCCTTCAGGCCCGAGGCTATATCCAGGGCCGTTCGAGATGCGGGCTTTTCCCTGCGTTTTGTACATCTGCTGCTGCAAAACCCCGCAGAGCATCCCGCTTCCGGCAACTGTCTCAGCGTTTCAGGCCTGAATCTGCAGCTGGTCGGTGAATTGCCGCCCCCGACGGCAAAGACCTGGGAGCTGGAATTGCTCGGAACTGCATTCGGCGGAAAGAGACAATTGCCGGCAAAGGCGGGCTGTCAGGGCCTGCAGGTGACGGCCGTCGGTGGTTAGGACGCCTTGCCGGCTTTTCCGCCCGGCCCGGTCGAATAAAAAAACGCAGGCTTACGGGCCTGCGTTTTTTTGTTTAACTCATTGTGCGTGATTCACACTTACCGGGAATGCCAGCAAGATCGTGCCATGGAATGGGAAGAATGGGTTGCAAGATTCAGGCGGATTTGCCTGCCGGCGAATCGAGGACCAGGGAGGCCGCAGGCTCATACCGGACGAAGCAGGCAATCCAGATCGAGCGGCATAGACGTTGCTGTACCGGTTGCGTGGCGAAGAGAAAGGCGGCGGCCAGCCCGAGATACCAGTAAAGGCGGTTGTCGTTGAAGCCGAAGCCTATGGTCAGGTACCAGGCGGCGCAGGTGAGGAGGATGAAGATGACGGACAGGAAGTAGCTCACGTAGCCGGTGCCGAAATAGAAGCCGGTCTGCAGCTCGAAGGCCTGTCCGCATACGGGGCAGTGCTCAGGCATCCGCATAGTCGTGCGGAGCTTATACGGATTGGGATTCGTAAAGAGCTTCCCTTCCCGGCAGCGTGGGCAGCAGTTCGTCAGAACTGAACCGATCAGGCTCCGTTTGGAATGTTGCTTGTACATATTTTGATTGGATGTTGATACGTTGAAATGCAGACCGGTGCTTCTGATGCGGCAAGCGTCTCTCTGTCACCGCACCTCGCTCTTCCGGAATGCTTCCGGCGTCATCCCGGTGTATTTCCGGAAGAAGCGGCTGAAATAGCTGTTGTCCTTGAATCCCAGCGCGTAGGCAATTCCGGAGATGTCCTGCTGCTGGTTCACCAATAAACGTTTCGCTTCGAGCAATACCCGTTCGCGGATCAGCTCGCCGGCAGGTTTCTGCAGCAGGTCCCGGCAGAGCGCGTTCAGGTAGTTCGGCGTAACGTACAGCAGGGCTGCGTAGTCCCGCGGCAGGCGCAGCTCCCGGAAATGCCGGTTCAGCAATCGGCGGAAGTTCTGCAGGGTCAGCGCCTGGCCCTGCAGCGCCTGTGTAGCTTCCGTCTCCGGGGAGGTTTCCCGGGTTACGAGGATGAAGAACTCAAGTAAAATCAGGCGTACCGCGTCCTGGTACATCGGCGCAGCCTGCCGCAGCTCGCTCACCGCCCGCTCCAGCAGCCCGGCGGCTTGCGCGAAAGCGGCCGGCTCCAGCTGGTAGATCTGCTCGCCGATATCGCCCGAGAAAAAGCGGAAGCGATCCAGGTACGCGTCGTCCGCGAGCAGCGACTGGAAAAAGCCTTCGTTGAAGTTGACGACATACCCGTCGGTCTTGCCCTCGAAGGCCCAGCTGTGCACCTGTCCCGGCACCATGAAGTACAGAGCGCCCTCGCGCACCGGAAAGCGGCGGAAGTCCACGGTGTGAAAGCCTCCTCCCTTGGTGAAAAGTACCAGGTGGTAAAAGGAGTGCCCATGCGCCGCATGCAGGTTCGGGTGCACGTCCAGGTAGGATGCGAAACGTTCGGCCATCACCTCCGATTGCTGCGGCGCAGCGCCCGGAAGGCTGGCGATGGTATAAACCGGAAGTGAATCAGCTCCTGCCCGCATAACATCCCAAAGGTACCGGAGGCGGCACGCCGGCAATGGTGCCGCTGCGGGGATTAATGGTACTTTTTACTGGTTAGCCGGCTGCATGGCAAAGGTCATAAGGAGCCCGGTTGGGTTCGCTCCCTTTCTCTTGCTGAAATGGCGGAGGAAGGTTTTCCGGGAACTCTTTTCATGTCGATACGCGCAGCCAGCCTCATCATTCTCCCCAGCTCCCCGCCTTATCCGATCTTAGCCCCGTGAACTGGATTATACTCATCATTGCGGGGCTCTTCGAAGTTGCCTTCGCAAGCTGCCTGGGCATGGCGCAGCAGGCGCAGGGGAGCGCCCGTCTTACCTGGTATGCCGCATTCTTCGTCGCGCTTTGTGCCAGCATGCTCCTGCTGATGAAAGCCGTGCAGACGCTTCCCATCGGCACGGCCTATGCTGTCTGGACGGGAGTGGGGGCGGTAGGCACGGCGCTGCTGGGTATCCTGGTCTTCAAAGAGCCGGCAACTCCGCTGCGGCTGTTCTTCCTATGTACGCTGATCGGCTCGATCATCGGATTAAAAGCAGTTTCTCACTGAGCAATCATTTATCAATGGATATGAATAAAGAGCAGAAAGCCCTGTTGGTCATGGATATCCAGGCGGGCATCCTGAAGGCGTACCAGGATATCGAAACGAGCTTGATCCCCCGTTTGAACGGGGCCATCGCAAGTGCCCGGGAAGCCGGCCTGTCGGTGATCTTCGTTCGCGTTGCTTTCCGGAAAGGCCTT
>JASLDA010000470.1 GCA_030151745.1 Chitinophagaceae bacterium
CGAAGCGCCTGCTCCAGACCTCGGATCTATCTATAAAGGAAATCGCATTCGAGCTCGGCTTTGTCGATCACGCGTATTTCTCCAACTTCTTCAAAGCCCAGGCCGGCATGACTCCGACACAATTCAGGGAAGCATAGGGGCTTGTCCCGCGCTTCGCACGGGCTTAATTACAACGCGCTTACGGTACTGCGGTCTTTACCTGAATTGCATCCCACCCCGCCATTCACTTTGCCGGAGCGATAGCTCTGTGACTTTACATAGTACGCGCCGCATTTACCCGGGAGATTCTGGTAAGCTGCGCCAGCGTAAAGGCGCCAAGCGCCATCATCAGGTCGCGCACGGCTACGTCGAAATAGTGGCCGCCGGCAACCAGCTGCAGCGCAATGCATATAAGCCACACCATCACGATGTACGCGCCGGCCAGCGGACGCAGCATCACGACGATGCCGGCCGCGATTTCTATCAGGCCCACGATCTTCATGAAGGTTCCGGCCTCCACCGGCAGGACGTTCGTAATATTGGCGGACAGGTAATCCGTCCAGTTCGTAAGCAGGTTGGTGAATTTGTCCAGCCCGGCAATGACGGGCACGGCGGCATAAGCAATCCTCAGCGTGCTCTGCAGTTGTTGTATGGAAGCCATGGTGTTTGGGTATTTTATTCCGGTATTAGATGCCGCCGACCGCAATTGGTTACATAAACTCTCTTCCTTTTTGTAACCTTTCGGGCGGTTGCCTATCTAAAGAGATCGACTATGGAAACAAGTGCCGCATCGCCATCCGACGCCCTTCTGATATCGCGCATCGTAAAAGGCGAAAAGCAGCTCTTCGAGTTCATTATCCGCCGGTATAACCAGCAGCTCTACCGTGTGGGCATGTCGGTGCTGAGCGACGAAGCGGCTACGGAAGAAGCGATGCAGGCTGCCTATGTAAAGGCCTACGAGCACCTGGCGCAGTTCGAGCAGCGCTCCGCGTTCTCCACCTGGCTCATCCGCATTATGCTCAATGAATGCCTGGCGCAGAAGCAGCGGAGCTCGCGACTGGCAGCGGCGCCGGCCCGGCAACTACAAAACCAAAGTGCCATGACGCCCTCCGATATAATGATGAACAAAGAGCTTACCGCCGTGCTGGAATCCGCGATCGCCCGATTGCCGGAGAAGTACCGCCTGGTATTCGTGCTGCGGGAGATCGAGGAGCTGTCTGTGAAGGAGACGGGGCAGGTCCTGGGTATCGCGCAGCCCAATGTAAAAGTGCGCCTGAACCGGGCAAAGACCATGTTGCGCACGCATCTCAGCGGCTACATGAGGAGTCATGTGTACGCGTTTCATCTCAGCCGCTGCGACAGGATGGCCAGCAGCACGATGAGGCGGATCGATATGCTGTAGACATCGACTCTGCTCCGATGAGCGGCAGACGATCAGGCCGCCAGTCTCATCACGGCAACGAGCGCGGCGACGGAGACCGAAGCCCCACAGCAGGAAGCCCTGCACCGACCGCTTTCAGCATTCGTACCTGAGCCGGCCTGCGGCCCTGCCTTCCAGCGCCTGCATCGCCTGGTCCAGCTCCCCGTACAGCTGATCGAGCCGTTTCGTGTAGCGCTGCAGCGTCCCGCCCGCTTCAGTCAGCACGATGCCGTTGCCGAGCCGCTCGGACAAGCGTGTATGGAAGTGCCGCCCGGCAGCGATCTGCGCAGGCGGTACCGGTTTTACCATAGCATTTTCAAGTCCGCGGCTACTTTAGAAGGATGGGACAACCACTTGCAGCCATCCTGGAAAACGGATTGCCCGATCAGTTTTCGCGGTTCGGCCACTGTCACGTTTACCGGCGCAGCGACGGCTGCGTACGGATGACGGCGCAAAACAGGAAGGACTACTACAAGATGGCGCTCGTCATCGGTAAAGGGGTGCTTCATTATTCGGACCGGAGCATCGAAGTCGGATGTCCGTCCCTGATACTCTACAATCCGGAGGTCGCTCATTGGTGGGAGAAGATCAGCGCCGACCAGGAAGGGTTCTGCTGCATCTTCACAGATCGGTTCCTGAGCGGAACCGGCCTATCGGAAGGCCTTCGGAGCAGCCCGATCTTCGAAAGCGCAGCCCGCCCCGTCTTTAACCTCTGCGATAAGGATATCGATTTCATGGACCGCATTTTCCGGCAGATGGAAGGCGATCTGAACGGTAGCTACCCGAACAAGAACGAGCTGCTGCGGCACTATATCCTCCTGATCCTCCATCATGCGCAGAAGCTGCAGCCGGCCCCTTCCAGCACGAGATACCTGAATGCGTCGACGCGGATCGCAAGTCTCTTTGTCGAGCTTCTCGAACGCCAGTTCCCGATTGAAAGAAACGGAGTGCTGCAGCTGAAAACCCCGGCCGGTTTTGCGGACAGCCTGAATGTCCATGTCAACCACCTGAACCGGGCGGTCAAGGAAGTGTTGGGCAAGACGACGACGGCGGTCATCGCCGAGCGCATAGCCTCCGAGGCGACGGCGTTATTGTCGCGCCCGGACCATACCGTTGCGGACGTAGCATTCGCTTTAGGCTTCGAGCATCCCTCGGGCTTCAACAGCTTCTTCAAAAAACGGACGGGACTGAGGCCCTCGTCTATACGCTAGTGCTGCGGCCTGGATTGGGAACGGTTTCTCGCAGAGACGCAGAGATCGCAGCGGGAGCCATGTGGAGCGTTTCGCGCCGGGATGCAGTGCAAAAGTGCGGCAGGCAGGAGCGCCAATTTTCTGTTTCCCCGGACGACAATTCCTCTTAGGTTTGCCCGTTTTCGACAGATACAGCGTACGGCACCGGCGCTGCGCTACATTTTATGAGCAGTTCGTATGTTTAGCTACCAACGACCATGTCGCCGCCCGGCGCGTTCTACGGCTGTCTATAACTTCTTCAATTCATGAGTAATCCGGTAGGCACAAAAAACCTCAGCACCTGGCTAGACAAACTGCAGGCATCGACCAGGCTCCTGATCTGCCTGGGCGTCGCCTTAATCGTGCTCGCAGTAAGCCTGTTCTTGAAAACGGCGCTTTTAACGAGCATCCTCTTGTCCTGGGATACATTTTGCCTGACCCTGCTTGCCCTTAGCTGGATCATGTTCTTCGGCATTGGCGCAATAGACGTGCATCGCCAGGCCCAGCGCCAGGACGAAAGCCGCTCTGCCACATTCATACTGAGTCTCTGCGCCGTATGCGTCAGTATGATCGGGATACTGCTGCTCATGCACCCCGCGGAAGAGACGCGCCACTATAAAGAGCTGCACCGCGCGGCCTCCCTGCTCGGCGTAGGGCTGTCGTGGCTGCTGCTTCATACGCTGTTTACCCTGCGCTATGCGCATTTGTACTACACCGACCCGGGCGCCGGCGCCGGCGACGCCGGGCAGGTCGGCGGCCTGGAGTTCCCGGCTGAAAAGGCCCCGGACTACGTAGACTTCGCGTATTTCTCCTTCGTTCTGGGGATGACCTTCCAGGTATCGGATGTCGCTATTTCGGACAGGGATATCCGGCGGGTCGTATTGCTCCATAGCCTCATCTCCTTCGTGTTCAATACGATCGTTCTCGCCCTTTCGGTCAGCATCCTGTCCGATCTCGGCAAGTAAGCGGGCATAGACGCCTCCGGCCGATCAGGTGGGGAAGCCGATACCGGTTATTTTAGGAATCTCAGGTAAAAGGCGGCGAAGATCAGGACGATACCGGCGTTCGCCATAAGCCGCTCCCAGAACCGGTCTTTGAAGAATAGCAGATCGACACCGACAATTGCAATTATCATGACCAGGAGATAGATAAAAAGCGATATTGACTTTGCCATAGAACGAGAGGGATTTCTAACTTGCTCCTCTACCCATACCACGTCTGTAAATAAAAGAAGAACCGGCCGGAAGATACTTTCTTATAGTCGCAATCGTATAAGCAAAGAATGTGCCTGCATGGGCCCGTATCGCCATAGGCCTTCTTAAACAGCAAGATGCCGGCTGAGTACTCCACCCGGCGCCGAACCCGGTGGAGTACCAGGCCTACCTCAGGGACCAGAGCGGCCCGTTTTTGGACATCAACCGGTCCAGCTTCCCGGCTTGAAAGAGCTGCTCGAGCTGCCGGCCGGCATCCTCGAAGGAAACGCCGGCGAGCACCGCGAACTCTTTCGTCGCCAGCGTGGAGTAATGCGAGAACAGACTGGTCCAATCGGCCGGGAACGAGAGCCTTTCAGCCTTTTCGTACACCGCTTTGATACCGGCCTCGAATTCTGAATATGGCTTCGAGCCATAGACGAAAACGCTCCTGTCGTTTGCGCCGCTGATGAAAACCGATGGGAATCCGCGTACGCCCATATGCCGGGCCAACTGAAGATCCTCTTCGAACAGGGACTTAGCCCGGCCTTCATAATCGCTCTTCAGACGAGCCTTATCAAGCCCCGCTTCGGCGGCGGCCGCTTCCATGACCGGCCATTTTGAAATATTCCGCTTTCTCAGGAATACCATTTCGCGCAGTATTCTCAGGAACCGGACCGCCTTTTCCGGGTCCTGAAGCTGCGCTGCCTTAAATGCGATCGACGGCGGATAGGACGAATTGAGGGGATCTTCCAGCCAGACATCCCCGTCGATCGGCATCTGGTAATAGCGGCTGGCCTCATCCCAATGCGAAGCCACATCGGAAGGCTTGCTTATTCCGCCGCTATTGTAGCTCCAATCGGGCAGCAGGCCGCCCATATGATACTCGATCTCGACGTCCCTGCCGTACTCCAGCTTCAAACGCCGCAGCTGCGGCTCGATACCCCAGCAGGAGGAACAGATGGGGTCGGTGAAGTAGATCAGCTTCACGGGCTTCGTCGCAACCGCGTTGCGGATCTGTTGCCCACCCCGGGAGGCTCCGGGCATCTCGCAGATACCCGTCTGAGGATCGCACAGCAGCGGATTCGTTTGTTCTTTCACGTTTTTTCTGGTTTGTGCCTCGCAGCCTGCGCTGCCAAGCATGATAAGAGGTATTAAAATCAGGGCGCGCATATCAGCTGAAAAGCCTGCCGACCTTTTGGGCGGATGATTGAAGGCCGAAACCCGGACGTGCAGGGATGCTTCCCTTGCGATGATCCCTTTTCTCATGGTCTGTTTTGCGTTTAAATCTTTGCCCGGACCTGCCCGATCCCATCCCCGTACGGATATGACGGCAACGGCGCCCGGCGTACCTTTGGAGGCGAACGATCCTTGCGGCCGCATCATCACGAAGAAGCTCGTCGGTAATATCCGGGAGCTGATTCCCCGGTTTGCAGTAACAAAGCTCGGACCTGTCGCAGGGCTCAGCAATAAGTCAAAAAAACATGACTACGAATAAGGGTATTGACAACACCGATCCATGTCCGGC
>JASLDA010000483.1 GCA_030151745.1 Chitinophagaceae bacterium
GTCGTCGGCTCGATCTCCCCGGAAAGGATCTTAAGGAAGGTCGATTTGCCGGCGCCGTTGGCACCGATGATGCCGTAGCAGTTTCCCTCTGTGAAACGGATATTTACGTCTTCAAATAAGACGCGCTTCCCATAGCGAAGCGATAGATTCTGAACTGAAAGCATGATATAATCTCCTGGAAAGCGAAGCCGGAAAGGGCTCCGAAATTGAGGCGCAAAGATACGCATCATCCTGCGTTCCGCCGTAGTCAATCGCCATTTGAATTGCCAATAAAGCCTTAAGCCCGCGTATCTTGCCGTCATGGCTGCTGCATTGCCCGATCGGATCCAGGTTTTAAGGCTCAGACTGTCGTATCGCTGGCTCTACGCTCCCCTGCTCGCCTGCCTGGCCGTCATATGTGGAGCATCCCTATACCTGATATCATCCTATGAGCGTCTCGCTGCCTGGTATCTCGGGCTGAATCCCTGCTTTTACAAGAGCTACGAATGGCAGCAGCTGTTTTTCAACCCCGCTACCCACCAGAAAGGGCGAAGCTTCTGTATCGCCGGCATCGTGGCCGGCATCGCCCTGGGCGCCTGGCTGCTGCGGAGCCTGCGGAAAAAGAAATCCTGGCTGCTCGAGCTGTCATTTACCAAGGCCGACCGGGCCGCGGTGGCCTGCCTTTGGCTGTTCGGGGCGGCAATCTGGCTTTACGGCATGCTGCGCGCCGTTCCGGGCTACGACGAAGTGTTCTCCGCGGTGAACTGCGCCGGCATCCACCCGTTCCAGACGGCATCCTACTACATGCTGCCGAACAACCACGTGTTCTTCAACCTTACGAACGCCTTGCTGGGCAAGCTTTTCAGCGATAACCTGATCAGCGCGCGCATCATCTCGGGACTGGCGGCCTTCGTGCTGATCCCGGTGCTTTACAAATGGATCCGCAGCCAGGGGGTACCGGTCGCAGTCGCCGCCGTATTCGTCGCTTTGATGCTGCTGCAGTTCCCGGTATGGGGCTTTGCCTTCCAGGGCCGCGGCTACCTGCTCTACCTGCTTTGCGCCTGGACCGCGTTCATATCGCTGCAATCCTATTTCAGGACCGGGAACCGCATGATGCTGCCGCCGCATATGCTCGTTACGGTCCTGGGGTTCTGGATCATGCCTTCATACCTGTTCTGGGAAGCCGCTATCCTGATGTATATCCTGTACGGCGTCATTCGTACTCGGCAATTGCGCGCCGAGCTGGTCGCGGCGCTGGCAGTGGCGGCCGGCTTCGTTTTCCTGGCCTATCTTCCCATTCTTTGCTTCAGCGGGCTCGGAGCCATTACCGAGAACCGCTATGTAGTTGCGGAAAAAGTGCCCCTCGCCAGGTATGCACCGGATTTCTGGAACGGATTCCGCAGCGGGGTTCAATACACCTTCAGCGGTTCGGTCGATGCCAGGAATATCAGCTATCTGCTGGCGTTTTTCCTGCCGCTTGCATTGCTGCCGTTCCTGGTCCGCAGGCGGGTGTTCACTACCCTGCTGTTCCTGCTGTTCGTCTGGATCAGCTTCGCGGGCCTGCTGTTCTGCATGCAGCGCTTCCCCTTCATGCGGAACCTGATCGCGCACTCAAGCCTTACGCTGGCAGCCCTGCTGCTGTCGAGCTACAGCCTGTTGCAGTCGGTATTCGGAGCGCGCTTTACCTGGCTGCAGCATACGCTGCCGGTTCTCTGCTGTGCCATGGTGGGACTGCATTTCGCCCGTTTCAACCAGCAGCATATTTACGACAGTCTGTATTTCTACCAATCCGATACCCGGTACAGAACCTTGCACGAAGCGATCCTGAAGCTACCGGCGGATTCGCGCGTCTGGGTCTCGGCCGAAGGCTTCTACTGGGAATATCTCTGCAAGCGCCGGAAGCTTCCCGCGTCCATGTGCCTGGGGCCTTCGGCGACCCATTATATCCGTATGGAAACGGAGCCGCTGCCGCCGGAGCTGAGCGGGAAGGTCGAGAAGATTCTCCAGGCGGATGAATATGAAATACTCCGCATAACGCATCTGTAGCATATTAAAACAGGAACGCCTGCGGAGCTTATCCCGCAGGCGTTCGCATGTGATCTAAGCGGCTGCCTTAAAGCTGCTGCGCGTTGGCGGATACGGTGATATTGTCGCTGCCCATGCCGGCCAGCGGCTTGACGGTAGTGGTCGGGAAGCTGATTCGCATCTTGGTCCCGTCCATGCTTACCGTGACGTTCGTGGAGCCGTCCTGGCCTTCGTAGCGGGTCAGGGTCGAGTTTACATAGCGGACGATGCCGAGCTCCACCTCGTTGGCGGCGTCTGCATTTGACACGATGTTATACGTCCCGGCTGTCGGCGTGGCCGTGCCTGTGCCGAAGTTTAGGGTGAAGATGGCGGCATTGGCCGTGCCGCTGCCGCCGGTGATGGTGACGATGTTCTTGTTCACGCCGAAGCTGGTCACTGCATATGTTTCGCTTGCAGCGGTCAGGGTGTTGGACGGCCCGGTGGCGTCCTTATCGTCTTTCTTGCAGGACGAGGTCGCGAGCAGTGCCAGCGCTGCCGCGCCGAAAAGGAGTTTCTTCATGGAGTTGTCTGTTTGAGGAGGTATATTGATTTAATCGCTTCCGGGGTCAACGACTGCAGTTACGATCGCCTGGATGGCGGCGGGTTGCAGAGCGGTAAAGCGATCATCAAGGCCTTCG
>JASLDA010000525.1 GCA_030151745.1 Chitinophagaceae bacterium
GACAGCAATATCTGCGTAGCCACTCAGATCTCAACCTATACAAGCGGTGCCGTCACTCACCCCGCCACCGACGAGGACCTCGGTTCCCTAACCTTCGGTACCATGACCAACACGACTGTCTGCAACAGCCTGACCTGCACGGTCGGCACCGCTGCGGGCACGGCGGGCAGCTATTCCGACTTCACCAGCATCACGCCGCGCAACTACTATGTCGGCACTGCGTATGGGCTGTCCCTTACAACGCTGGATTGCAATTCGGCCAATCACGGAGCTTCTGTCGCCGCTTATATCGACTACAACATGAACGGCGTCTTTACCGACCCGGGAGAACTGGTCTACAGCTCTAGCAACGCGAACAGCGCCAACACCTATGCAGGTACCGTCACCATCCCGTACACCGCCCGCCTCGGCGTTACGCGCATGCGCGTGATCGTAAGCCAGGGTACTACCGTGCCCGGTCCGCAGGACAACCCCGGCAACGGAGAGATCGAGGATTACCTGGTCCGTATCGTCCGCAGCTCGATCATTACGAATGCCAACCTGACCTGGACGCCCAATGCAACGCTGAGCCCCACCAGCGGCCAGACCGTGACGTCGACAGGCCTGACAGCTACGACGACCTTTACAGTGACCGGCAAGGACTCCAACGGCTGTTCTTCCACAGCTACAGTGGCCGTCACCGTGAATCCGCGCCCGACGATCACCATGACCCCTGCCCCCGTACCCGCGACTTCCACGAACTCCGCGATCTGCCTGGGTACGACCCTGACCCTGACTGCAGGCGGCGCTACCAGCTACAGCTGGAGCCCCAATACCGCGATCTCGACTACCACCGGCGCTACGGTGACCGTAGGCCCGAGCGTTGCAACGACCTATACAGTCATAGGCACCGACGCAAACGGCTGCCGTGACAGCCTGAAGCGCACGGTCAACGTGGATACCCTGCCGGTAGTGACGATCAGCCCCTCGACCGCCGTCGTATGCTTCAACAGCAGCGTGGCGCTGACCGCCGCCGGCGCGGCTACCTACGTCTGGAATGCCGATCCGACCCTGAGCGCTACCAATACCGCTACCGTCAATGCCACGCCCGTCGTTGCAACGACCTATACCGTTACCGGTACCAATGCGCGCGGCTGTGTCGGTACGGCTAGCCGCACCGTAACCATCAACCCGCTGCCGACCATTTCCATCACGCCTTCCGCGATCACTACGATCTGCGCCGGCGACAGCGTTTCCATGACGGCCAGCGGAGCCAGCATTTACAGCTGGACGCCGGCAGCCTCCCTGGATGTCGCAAACGTGGCGACGGTGAAGGCTGGTCCGACCACAACTACGACCTATACAGTAACCGGTACCGACGCCAACGGCTGTAAGAGCACGGCTACCAAGGCGATCTACGTCAATACGCTGCCGACCGTGGCCATCGCGCCGACCACTGCAAGCCGCATTTGCGGAACCGGTACTATCGCGCTGACCGCATCCGGCGCCGCTTCTTACGCCTGGAGCCCCTCTACCGGACTCAGTGCAACTACCGGAGCCAGCGTCAACGCATCCCCGACCTCTACGCAGACCTATACCGTTACCGGTACCGATGCCAACGGCTGTAAGGCCACCGCTACCAAGACCATAACGGTCAGCGCCCTGCCCTCCGTTACGATTTCACCGTCCAGCACGGTGTCCGTATGTACCGGCGACAGCGCAGCGCTGACAGCCAGCGGCGCCTCCACTTATGCCTGGTCTCCGAATACGAACCTGAACAGCACCAGCGGCGCGACCGTCAAGGCCGCTCCGACCGCCAACACCACGTACACGGTTACCGGTACCGATGCCAACGGTTGTACAAATACCGCCACGCGCACGGTCAACGTACTGAGCCGCCCGACAGTCACTACCGGTCCGGCGACGCTCAACGCCATCTGCGTTGGCGGCACTGCCAAGATCTGGGCACAAGGCGGCACTTCCTGGTCCTGGACCCCTGCCACCGGCCTCAATGCAACGACCGGCGATACCGTCCTGGCCAGCCCGACGGCTACGACGACCTATACCGTTACCGCTACAGGTTCCAACGGCTGTACCAGCACTGCAACCAAGACGGTTTCCGTGAATTCGCTCCCGACGATCTCCATCTCTCCGACACCGGCCGCAGTATGTATCGGAAGCTCGCTTCCGCTGACGGCTTCCGGCGCCACATCCTATACCTGGACCTCCAGTCCGACCCTGAGCGGCACCGGCGCTACCGTCAATGTGAACCCGACCGTGGCAACCACCTATACCGTGACCGGTACGGATGCCAACGGATGCGTAAACACGGCCACAAGACCGTTACCATTAACGCGTTGCCGACTATCTCCGTGAGCCCGAGCACTGTTTCCATTGTGTGCAGCGGCAGCCCGGTTACCCTGACGGCAAGCGGCGGCAGCACCTATAGCTGGAGCCCCGCTGCCAGCCTGAATACCAATACCGGTGCTACCGTGATCGCATCCCCGACTACCACGACCACGTACACCGTCACAGGTACCGACGTCAATGGTTGCGTCAATACGGCCACCAAGACCGTTACGGCCAACAGCCTGCCGACGATCAGCGTAACGCCTTCCGGTGCCGTTTCGATCTGCGCCGGCGCCAGCGCGACGCTCGGCGCAAGCGGAGCTATCACCTATACCTGGTCTCCTTCCGCAGGTCTGAATACCACCAGCGGCAATTCCGTAACCGCTACTCCGTCCGGCACTACAACGTATACCGTTTCCGGTACGGATGGCAATGGCTGCGTGAATACAGCGACCAAGACCGTTACCGTCAACCCGCTTCCGATCATCAATATCGCATCGACGAACGGAGGTGTGATCTGCGACGGAACGAACACGTTGCTGACTGCCAGCGGTGCAAATACCTATGTATGGACTCCGGCCGCAACGCTGAGCAGCTCTACAGGCACCAGCGTCACCGCTACCCCGACCAGCACCACTACGTACACGGTTACAGGGACCACCACCGCGGGCTGCGTGAGCACGGCTAGCCGTACGATCGCCGTACTGCCGAAGCCGGATGCCTCCATTACCCCGTCCGGTACTATCACCATCTGCCAGGGCGACACGGTAACCCTCAGCGGTCTGCCGGGCTATACGGCTTACAGCTGGCGGATCTACGGTACGCCGATCGCGGCAGGTACCGGTATGACCTACCGCACCTTCACCGGCGGTTTCTATACGCTCCGCGTAACCGGAACCAACGGCTGCTCCGATACGACGCTGAACCCGACCATCATCAATGTGATCCAGGCACCGGTTCCGAATATCATCCGGAACGGCAATACGCTCAGCACCGATGCTCCGTACGCGAGCTACCAATGGTACCTGAACGGCGCGCCGATCAGCGGAGCGAATACCCAGTTCTACAATGCCACACAGAACGGTTTCTATACCGTCGTTGTAACGGCCCAGGGTACAGGCTGCTCCGGCACCAGCCCGGTCTACAACTACACCAATGGCGTAGGCGTTCCGGGTACCGCAGCTGCCGATATCAAGATCTATCCGAACCCCGCCAGCGACGAGGTGCGCATCGAAGCACCGGTGGCCGTGACGGTCAGCGTAGTAGGCATGGACGGCAAGCAGATCTACGCATCTGACAAGGCCGGCGCTATCAATGTCCGCAGCTGGGCCGACGGCATCTATCGCGTCCTGGTTCGCGACGAGCACGGCGCCATCCTGAAGATGGAAAAGATCACCAAGATCTCCCGCTAAGCACTACAAGGAATCCGAATCGAAACGGCCGCTCTGCAAAGAGCGGCCGTTTTATTTTGCCGGAGGCAGAGCGGGACCGGGGCGGGTGGGGCGCCGTCTCCTTGCGGTCTACGACGCTATTCTCCCGGTATTATATGCCCTCGCGGTCTGAAGAGCTGGTACGGAGACCTGGGATTTCTGGCACGGGGTATCATATTTACGTGCGCTGTCAAAAAAGCGCTCCGATTCATAAAAACCTGACGATACGTCCAAATGTTTATGTTGTTTTATGGAATGTATATGGCTTGAGGTTTTGTAAATATGAATTGCGATAATGAAATGTTAATTCAACGTTTACAGCCGGTGACGGTTTGGCGGGCGGACAGCCGGTTAAAAACTTTATTTTGACTAGGGAAAATTTGGCTTTCGGGCAAGAGAT
>JASLDA010000006.1 GCA_030151745.1 Chitinophagaceae bacterium
GAGGCCGGTGGCACCTATGCCGTGGCCAACCTGCGCGGCGGCGGTGAGTATGGCGACAAATGGCACAATGCCGGAACGAAGCAGCAGAAGCAGAATGTATTCAACGACTTCATCGCGGCCGGCGAATACCTGATCCGGGAAAAGTACACCAGTAAGGAGCGCCTCGCGATTTCCGGCGGCTCCAACGGCGGGCTGCTCGTCGGCGCCTGCATGACCCAGCGCCCGGACCTGTTCCGCGTCGCGTTCCCCGCCGTAGGCGTACTGGACATGCTGCGCTATCACAAGTTCACAGCCGGCGCCGGCTGGGCTTATGACTACGGCACAGCAGAGGACGGCAAGGAAATGTTCGATTATCTCTACAAGTACTCTCCGGTGCACAATGTGAAGAAGGGAACCTGCTATCCTGCGACGATGGTGATGACCGGCGACCATGACGACCGCGTGGTGCCGGCGCACAGCTTCAAGTTTGCAAGCCAGCTGCAAGCCGCTCAAAGCTGCGCAAACCCGGTGCTGATCCGCATCGAGACCAAAGCGGGCCACGGCGCCGGCAAGCCCACCAGCATGCTCATCGACGAGCAGACCGACAAATGGGCTTTCCTGCTCTGGAACATGGGCCTGGGCTACGGCATAAGCGGTGACGCCGGGCTTATTTCAACGAAATAAATCCCGCCGCCGGGACCACAAAAAATTGCCGCCGGACATCTTGTATGTCCGGCGGCAATTTTTTTTTACACATGCAAGCGATCGCATCACTGGTACCCCGGAGGAATCAGTTCAACCGGACGAAGGGCAGGCGGACGCACTCTTGCTTGTCCATCGGGCAAGCCTGAAGCAGGTATGCCCCGGGCAATAGCTGCGACAGATCCATTTCCGGACTTCCCGTATCCGGGGTATCTCCACTCCAGACGATACGGC
Source organism: Chitinophagaceae bacterium (assembly GCA_030151745.1). Classification (GTDB taxonomy): domain Bacteria; phylum Bacteroidota; class Bacteroidia; order Chitinophagales; family Chitinophagaceae; genus UBA1952. The sequence continues at coordinate 916 of JASLDA010000006.1, forward strand.
CCGTCAAATCGAAGACCGAAACCCGGCTGCGTCCTCCGCCCCGGAGCGTCAGCCGGTTCCGGACCGGGTTGGGGTAAACGAAGATCGTTCCTGCGCCGCCGGTTGCCGCCGGCACTTTGACGACGGACGAATAGGCCGCGATACCATCGCTCTCCTCTACTCGTAGCCGGTAATACAGCTCCGAAAGCGGAGCCCCTGCATCGTTCCAGGTTGCGCTGTCTCCCAAACCCGGCGCGGAGCCTGCAAATTCCCGTACAGGAGCAAAATACCTGCCGTCAGCAGAACGCTCGACGATATAGCCGGCCGGCTGACGGGTCTCCCGCGCGGTCCATATCACCTGTACCCCGCCATTGACGCGCCGGGCGTCCAGCCCCAGCAGCAGCAACGGCAAGGGCGAGCGCAGCTGCAGCTGGGCACTTGCGGAAGCCAGGTTCCCGCAGGCAGTAGACCCTTGTACCTGGACTGCATAGGTGCCGGTATCGGCGGTGGATACGGAGGAGATCGTATAAGAAGCGGACGTCGCCCCTGCGATGGGGACGCTGGCCTTGAGCCACTGATAGCCGGTGACGTCCCCCGTGGCCGTGACGGTAAAGGTGTACGCAGCATTCGCCCGGACCGAACCAGACAGCGGCTGCTGGGTGATCGCAACGGGATTCGTCAGCATGAGCGGCACATCGACCGTCGGCTTCTGGCAGCCGGCGCCGCTTTGGACTATCGCGAAATAAGAAGCGGCATCCGCGCCGCTCAGACCCGACAGGCCGAGCGAGGTGGAGGTGGCGCCGCTGATGTTGCTCCCATTGCTGAGCTGCGTAATGATCCCATTGGACAGGCGGTACCAGCTATACGATAGGCCGGTTCCCGATGCCGACACTGAGAAGGACGTGCTCCCGCCTGCACACGCGGCCTGGGCGGTCGGGGACGAAGCCAGGACCGGGGAGGGGTTAATACTGAGGGTAAGGGGCGTTATCGTGGTGACATCGTTCGTCGTCACGCAGGTGATCAGCACCCGGTAATCGGTATTCTGGGTTATTACGTCGGGCGTCGTATATGTAGGCGAGTTCGCCCCCGGTATATCCGAAAATCCCGTTCCGGTGGATTGCTGCCACCGGAACGCTATATCGGACCATGAGCCATAGGAACTGCTCAGGCTCAGCGTTGTCAGGGCATTGTCGCTGCATAGCATGGTGCCTTCCGAGCTTGAGATCGTTGCAGTCGCCGGCGCGCCGCCGCAGCTGCCGGGCGGCGTATTCACGGACAGCCCGAGGCTGAGGTCGTCGATTCTCCAGTTCGCGGAGGAGGGATTGTTACCGATCCCGTCATAACCGTAAATGCGGATCGTGAGCGGGGTGCCGGTGGCGCTGGTGAGTCCCAGGTTCGTCAGCGCCTTTCGCACCCAGATATTGTTTGCGACCAGGCCTCCACCGGCCAGGTTGCCAGCATACAGATCCTTGTTGCTGCGGACGCTGAACCTGGCAGGCCCCGTCTTGGTGGAACGAGCCCCGAAGCTGATACTGCTCACTGTGACCTGGTATCCCGACGCGGGGGTAAGCGTCAGCTCGAAGTATGCGCTGTTCGTCAGGGAGAAGGCCCCAGTGCGCGCGATGGCGGCAGCGTTGTAGCTGCCGCTAGCTCCCGTATATCCGGATGATACGGATACAGACTGAAGCAACGAGGAGACACTGTTGTTGCCGGTAGTGACGGTTGAGACTGATAAGTTGGCTACAGGCAGGCCGGAAGAGGGACTCGCGTTGGCTGTGGCGCCCGTCCCCATATTCCAGGTGACCTGGGCTTGTCCCCGCAGAGAGGCCAGGATCATACCCAGCGCACAAAGCATAAACAATAATTTCATTAATTAATTTTTACATTATCAATACTTCAGTAAAAGAAACTGTGCCTCGCGCGGAACGGAGGCCCCTGAAGGGCTTCCGTTTCCACAGCAAGCGGCCGGGTCCTGTCTTATCAAGCGTATTCTTTCCCCAGTGCCGTCAGCTCGGCGACCGCCTTGTATGCGGCGATGTTCACCTTGCTTTTGGTTGCCGCGATGGAGGCTTCCGGCAGCTCCTGGGGCAGGTGATATATCACCTGGATACGAAGCTGGCTGTCGCCGATGGAATCCAGCAGCACGGCGGACACTCCCGTTACGGGTTCCGTCGCCGCGATCGCTTCCCTGAGATCCTTCAGCAGCTGGTCCAGGTTCGGCGCAGGCAGGCGGCGCAGCAGCGGAATACCGAGCGTCACTTTGCGGATATCCTTTTCACTGAGGTTCTCCAGGTTATTGTCGACCAGCTTTTTGTTCGGGACGATCACCAGCGTGCCGTCCGAGCTGCGGAGTCTCGTGCTGCGGAACCCGATGCGGACCACCTTGCCTTCCATATCGCCCATCCGGACGCTGTCGTCGACGATAAAGGGCTTTTCGATCAGAATAGTAAAGGAAGCCAGGAGGTTTTCCAGGCTTTCCTTGGCGGCAAGCGCGATGGCGATGCCACCAATGCCCAGGCCGGTGATCAGCGCGGGGATATTGACCTCGAACACGGTGCCAAGCACCCAGAACAACGCGATGGTCCAGAGCAGGATTTTCGCGACGTCCTTTATCAGCGGCAGCAGCTGGATACGGGTCCGCTCCCCGCTCTGCCGCGCCAGCTCCAGCTGGCGGCTGTAAATGAACTCGACGATCCGCGTCAGCAGCACCGTCACCAGGATGATCCCGGCGAAGTTGAAAAAGGTATCGAGGATATCCGTCGCATGAATGGTCTGGTATCCCGACTTCCGGTGCCAGCGCAGTATCCGCAGCCGTCCCAGGGGCTGCGCTATAAAGTCGAATGCAAAAAATGCGATGACCAGCGAGACCAGGCTGTGCAGCGGGGCCGAGATCAGCGAGCGAAACAATTTCCGGTAGCGGCCCCGGTCGCTCTTGGGGCTCAGCCTGGAGACGAGCCAGCTGCTTGCCCCGGCTATCGGCCGGCGCAGGATAAAGGCGAGCACCAGGAGGCCGGCGAAAGCAATCCAGTCGCCGGTAGTCGCGTTCCAGAAACGCTGGTCGAGAAATTGAGTCAGTTCCTTCAAGCGGATTCGATTCGGTTATACAGATACGCCGAAGTCGCGCAGGGCGTCGTTCAGGCTCGTCTTCAGATCGGTCGAGGGCTTGCGCTGCCCTATGATCAGGGCGCAGCTCACACCATACTCACCGGCCGGGAACTGCTTGTTATAGCTGCCCGGGATCACCACGCTCCGGGCCGGGACCCGGCCCGTATATGTCACGGGCTCTGCGCCGCTCACGTCTACGATCTTCGTGCTTTGCGTGAGTACAACATTCGCGCCGAGAACGGCTTCCTTCTCCACATGCACACCTTCCACGACGATGCAGCGCGAGCCGATAAAGCAGCCGTCCTCGATGATCACCGGGGATGCCTGCAAGGGCTCCAGTACCCCGCCGATACCTACTCCGCCGGATAAATGCACATTCTTGCCGATCTGGGCGCAGGAGCCGACGGTCGCCCAGGTATCCACCATCGTGCCTTCGTCGACATAGGCACCGATGTTTACATAGGAGGGCATCATCACGACATTCCGCCCCAGGAACGCGCCGTAACGGGCTACGGCATGCGGCACGGCGCGAACGCCGAGAGAGGCGTAATCCTTCTTCAGCAGCATCTTGTCATAGAACTCAAACGGCGCCAGCTCCCAGGTCTGCATCTGCTGGATGCCGAAGTACAGCAGGATGGCCTGCTTCACCCATTCGTTCACCACCCAGCCGGGGCCGCCTTCCGTTGGCTGCGCCACCCGCAGCCGGCCTTTATCGACCTCTTCGATGACCTGGCGGATGGCATCGGCATAAGAAGGCTGGAGAATCAGGCTGCGATCTGCAAAAGCTGCTTCGATCTGGGATTTGAGCGTGTCGTACATAAACGGGACTATTCCGGGATTATTAATTAATGATTATTAAAAGTCTGCTGCCGGCGCCGCACCATGCTGATTGCCAGCCGCGCATCGCGGGTTCCGCAGCTGCGGCGAAATTACGGTGGCCGGCGCAGCCGGAGGTTCCGCCGCAGCCTTTCGGACAAGAGCGCCATTTTTTTTAGCTTGCAGGCATGAAGCGATTTGCCCGGATTCCGGCTCTGGTGGCCATGCTGGCCCTGGCTGCATGCAGCAAAGTTGAAAATTCGACCTGCTCGACAGTGACCACCGCGGCACCGGCTACGGAAATAGCGCAGCTCCGGGACTACCTTGCGTCAAACGGTATTTCAGCGGAAGCCGATACCCGTGGATTCTATTACACGATCAAGCGCCCGGGCAGTACCGCGAAGCCCGACGTCTGCTCCAAGGTCCAGGTAAACTATACCGGCCGGCTCACCAACGGCAGCCAGTTCGACGGCGCCAGCCAGGTCAGCTTCAGCCTGAGTCAGCTCATCGCCGGCTGGCAGGAGGGAATCCCCCTGATCGGCGAAGGCGGCAGCATTACCCTGTATCTTCCTCCCAGCCTTGCCTACGGCTCCCAGGCGCAAAAAAACATCCCTGCAAACTCGATTCTGATCTTCGATATCGAGCTGCTTCAGTTCAACTGACCCCGGCAGACGGCAAGGCTTAAAACCCGTTGGAATCTCAGTCGAAGAGATTCCATTTCTTTTTCTGGGATTGCGAGGGCTCCGGCAGCGGCACCGGGCTTTTATCCGGCATCGGCGCCGGACTTTTACGCATAGGCTCCTGCGGCGCGGGCTCTAGCGGCTGCGGCCGTTGGGGACCTGCAACAGGGGCCACGGGACTTGTCTTCTGCGCCAGTCCTGCGTTCACAGCCGCCAGGGTCGCGGCGATCTCTTCTTCCGTAGGATCGGGCAGGGGCTCCACCTCCGGGGTAGCCGCGATGATATCCGCTACGCCCAGTCGCTGGGAGCGCAGGACTCCGTTCTCCTGCCAGAAGCGCAGCACGAAGCTGGGGTCTTCGTCCTCGACGAGGAAATAGTCGACCGGCCCGAAAAACTCGCGCAATTGCGCCGCATCGCAGGTGGGAAGGAAAACCCGGATGACCCTGGGGTCGTAGAACCGGAAATAGAGGCTTTGCCCGGTTTCCGTCTTTACCAGCAGGAAGCTCCGGAAATGCCGGGCCAGGTCGTCCAGCGAGCGGCCGCTCTTCATCAGCACGCCCCAGGAATAGCCCCAGCCCTGGCGCAGGTACCAGTTGGCGAAGGTCTGGCCCGGCACGAACCGGAACAGGTAGGGCGCCACGGCCGACAGGGCCTCGTCGCGGGTACCCCGGTAAAGCGAATCATGCGCAGGATTTCGCGTCCTGGCTTCCGCGATGAGCCCCGACATACGCGCGGCGTCGAGAAGGAGGTAGGTCGCGTGCTGAAGCATACTGGACAGGCTACTCTATGGCGGGGCCGGTTATTTTTTAGAGCAGACGGGGCAGGTTGCAGGATCGTGCACCAGCGGCGTTCCGGCTTCGGCCGCCTGCATCATCTCGGCGGTCTGCTGCATGGTCTTCCGCGTTTGCGCCGGCATGCTCTGCATTACTTCGAGGATTACGTTCACGGGCATGACCGCCCCGCCGCCTCCGCCCCCGCCGCCGGCCTCGCCGATGAGCACCGTCGGCATCCCGGCAACGATCGTTCCCCCATGCGCGCACTGGTCGCCCATCCGGGCCGCGGGCTTGCCGCCGATCAAGACCCCGACGGAGCCCAGCACGATCGTATCGGGCGGCCCCGTACAAATGCACATATCGCCCATGACGGCGGCGGGCAGCCCCCCGATCAGGACGGTGGGCGCCCCGGGGCCGCTGATGGGGCCTCCGACATGAGGGATCGGCGGTGTGCCTGGTGTTACCATCGGACAAACGTGCATATCCGATATCCGCGCTGCTGGCTTTCCCATCGTCTGTTAGTTATAGTTGATCTGTACCTGGTAATACGTATCTGTGGCGCTGGCGTTCTCGAGCTCGGCCACCAGCTCCAGCTGCAGCCGCTCCCACTCCGTTTCCATTGCGTCCCGGCTGGGAGTGATGCTCACATTGATCACCGGGATCAGCCCCTGCTCCGGCAGCGGGCTCAGCGCCACTCCCCGCTCGACGCGGACCTCGCTGGCGCGGTGCTGCAGGTATGCCGTGCAGAAGTTCTTTACGTCCACCGAAGTGACGACCCGGTTCCGGGAGATGAGCACCGATTTGAAAGCGGTCAGGATCTCCGTATTGGTCAGGCGGTCCATCCCGCCGGTAGTCTGCGTCATCAGCACCAGGGTCTTCTTCTGGAAGGAGGCTCCTTCGTAAAGATCCAGCTGGCTGCCGCTGCGGATGCCGTTACCGGCCTCGCCTTCCGTCGTCCAGTACTCGACGAAAATGGTATCGCCTTCCTGGAGCGGATTGATCAGCAGGTAGGTCGGCGAGGTCTTCAGCAGATGCAGGTTCTGGCGGATCTTCTGCTCGATCAGGCCGATGTTCTGGTTGAGATCGCGGATGGCATTGGCCATGAAATCCTGGCCGAAGGCGGCGAAGGACCGGCTTTCGTCGCGCAGGAGCTCCACCAGGTAATTCAGGTATTCCGCGGCGTTGCGCGTATCGAAACGCTCCAGGTCGCCCGCACGGACCGTATAGGCGCCTTTCCCGGCTTCGTTGTACCGGTCGAAGGGATAGTAGATATAGTCGCTGCGTCCCTGCTCGTTCACGACGGTTCCTTCGACGGTCTTCACGGCGAAAAACTGCTCCGAGCTCAACAGCGGGATGATGTTGAAATAGCTGTTGAGCCGGTAGCTCAACTCGTTGATATGCCGGTTCACGACCGGGAAGCAATTGATCGAGATGGTGAGATCGTCCAGTACGGCGGCCGTGAACTCCGCCGGGAAATCCAGCTCGATCCAGAGCAGCGGGTCTTTATACTGCATCAGGTCGTTCTGGCTGAGGGATTGCTCGAAG
>JASLDA010000531.1 GCA_030151745.1 Chitinophagaceae bacterium
TATGATTCCCATTGAATAACGCGCTCCATCAATGGCTGTTTTGTTCTGGCATTAACAAGCTTTTGCCCTTTATCGTTGGTCTTTTGCTGAGTGTACATATAACCAAAGCTGGTCATCATGGCTAGAATCTGTTGCGCCACAACGCCACCCTTGTCTAGCCCGCCTTGGATTGCTGGCAACAGGTACTTTTCACCCTGTCGCTCAATTTCCATGGTATGAGCCAGATAAACAACACCAACGGGAAGGTCATTAATTTGCTTGACGTATTCGACAAGCATTCGCTGATTGCGCAAGTATTCCGGTCGATCAGGAATGTACAAATCGCGAGAGGATTTCTTTGCGTGCACTTCATCGAGAATGTGTCGCATCAATTGTCGATCTTGAAGTGTCGTAATGGTATCTACCACAACCCATTTGAACGGAAGCTTTTTGCCGGAACGCACAAGCTCTTGCATCCATTCGACGGCTTCAACGAACTTGATCCAAGTTGGCGCTTTCCACTGCTTAACATTCTCACCACGAATCTTTGAATGTCGTGCTGAGATAACGCCTTTCGCCTCACAGTTAATAACTAGGATATTATCATCGCTTGTGGCCCAAGTGGTTTTGCCGGTACCGGGATTCGAGTAGACCAGAAAATTCGGGTTATCATCGATCGAATCCAAATCGACTATGTCGCTTGGCAATTCGTAATCAGGGTTGAAGATGTCATCACTCATTCTTCATGCTCCGCTTCATAAACCCAACCATCTTCGGTCACTGTCGGCCTACTCCAATCATTGGGATTTGCAATAGCTTTCGCAATTGCCTCTTCGGGGCTATTCGCGCAAACACGTTGGCGCGCATGGGGTTTCTTCTGATTTGCGGTAACTATGTAAATTCCTGGTTTCATTCGGCTAGACGCCTTTCAATTCGTTTGGGGGACAGAGCATCCGGGTAATACTCCGTATAAGGGTCCTCAACTTTGAAAAGAGCGCGTTTTGTCTCTTCAACGTTTCCTTGGGTTTCGTGCACTTGGCATAGAGTAAAGAATGAGCAATCCCAACTGCAATCTTTGGTTGGGTTTTTGTGCAACGGAAGTCTTTTGTCTACAAAGGCTTTCATGTGCAATGCTTCATGCCCGATATTGACAATCTGCTGATTGCGCTCTTTGGTAGTTTTTGAAACAACATGCCGATCAAAGAATGGTGGTGGTTGACGCTTAGCAACAGAGCCATCCTTATTCAAAAACTCACCAAACCTGTTGCGTTCCTTATCGGGATAACGCGCCTTTCGAACGAAATTGTAAACCATATCTCGCACGGCTTCATCTTCACGAATCAAACCCATTTTGCGCAATTGATGCGTTCCAATGGCGAGATACCCGCCGTTCTGGGAATCGATCAAAAGATGGCGCGTCATAATGGCTTTCATGAATTTGTGGTCCACGAATCGAATTCGACCATTAGCCTCATGGTCTCGAACAATCAAATCCATTGTGTAGCAGTAGTTTACAATTGCCTCACCCTTTTTGTATGGGTGCGGAATCCCTTGCTGCCCTGGTTGTTCCGTCCAAAGAACTTCCCAATGGTCATCATCGCCATAATGATCAACGTAATTCACCAAAATGTCATGGCCTAGTGAACGTGCATCCTCCCAAGTCATTTCGGTATCTTCATCCAGAAAACCGGTTTCAGGAACACGTACAGCATCCATGAAATCCTCTGTGATTTCGTCCCATGTTTCAGCGGGATGTCGCCCTCGCTTTGAACCAGGGATATACCAATCAGCCATTGCCAAATGACCGAAAGTACCGAAAACCAAAGGGCCATGGCCCATTTCGATAGGTACCAGATTATCTTTCCAGCGCCACCACCAACGCTGTGGGCACCGTCGGAAATCAACTCGCTCGCTGTTGCGTAGCAAGGGAACTCGCATGAATTCTCCTGTTGTTCGACCCATTATTGAATGTAGGGTGATGCAGGTCAGATGCACAGAAACGCGCCCAACACGGCCAGCGCGCTAACCCACATTCTTCTCTGCCGTTTCAGACCCATTGTCATTCAAAAGTGTTGCGGGACAAACCAAGTCCGCAGATTCAATCAACTTGCAGAAACGATCACGCGGTTTACACTACAGAGGTTATGAATCAGTATAGGCATATTGATTGCCCCGCAACACATTTGAACGGTCGGAACCTACTTCGGGAGGATGGAACCGTTTCGGTCCCGACCGGTCGTCTCTATTCAGTTATGAATCATTCTCTGGAGAATGATTATCCGAAAGCGGTCTCGCCATCGTCGTCACCGAAAGGATCGTCCGACTCATCATCGTCAGAGTCCGAATCCTCTTCGGTTTCAGCCTCTTCCGAATCTTCGTCGTCATCGTCCTCATCGGTATCGCCATCCGAATCGAACTTGGTGAGCTCGGATTCGGCCTCTTTGAGCATGGCGAGCGCCTTTTCGCGCTTGTCTTGCAACTTGGCCTTTTCGAGCTTCTTGTCCATGTTCTCGCGGAGCGTGGTAGTCGAATCCAACTTCGACCACTTCGGCAGCGAATACCGAACGGCGCGAACGGTTTCCGGCGAAACATCCTTGCCGGTCTGTTCCTTGATGTAATCAGCGAGAGACTGATTCAGGACGCGCTCACGCGGAGTCGGCTTGTCGCGCCACGGTCGGTCTCCACGCTGACCTCCGCGCTTCTTCGGCTCTGCCGGTGCCTCTGTGGTTTCAACAGACATTGTATGCCTTTCGATTTGGGGATTTTTGTTTGGTCTCTTCGACCCGAACAACAACTACCTTACCTTAATCCTGTTGTGTGTCAACAGCTTCCGAAATTTTCTTTTCCTGCAAATGACCCAATGTCATTGCGCCGGGACGGATTTCGAATAGCCCGCCAAGCTCGGCGGCGGGACCAGCGTCAGCGCGAACCTCATCGGTTCTGCCGGAATCTATTGCGTCCCTTCTCCTTTCAAATTCTTGAGTAATGCGTTCTTCTGCATCAATTGAATTGAGACGCTTGATATATCGCTTATGGGCGAACCAGGTGAATTGCACCAAAGACAGTGCACCACAACCAAATCCGAACAAAAAATCAATCACATTGCGTCACTTAACAACAGGCGGGCAAAGTCTATTCCGCGCTCACCATCAAGAATTTTCTTGATTGATCCATCCATTTTGTAAGTGTGTTGCGCAATGGATTCGTCAATACTGTTGGCAGAGCACAGATTCCAAATGGTTACATTGTGATCCAAACGGCTCAAACGATGTGCGCGATCTTCAACCTGTTCTTGGTCATCATTATTGAAAGTTGAATCAACAATGATCACATCATCAGCTCTATCCAAAGTTAGAGATACACCACCGGCAAGGGTATTCAGCAAAAATACATCAGGTGCAGGCGAACCATCAGGCATCTTGTTTTCTTGAAAATGCTTTTGAAGCGCAATACGTTCTTCCGCTGTTGTTTTACCGGTAAGAGTGAAAACCGATATTCCGTTCTTGTCTCGTAAGTGCTTAGCAAAGAGGTCGATATGCTTTGTAAACTGGCTTGCGATAATGACTTTCGACTCACCTGGTCCATTCCCATCAATTCCGCGATCTTTCAGGAAATCTACAATCCAATCAAATTTGTTGCTTGGAAATGTCGGAAAGAATTCCTTGTCGCCGCCCATAAACCCGCTGGAGTTGGCGAATTGCTTGAGCCGAATCATTTCTGCGAGAACACCATTGACCATAAGTGATCCGCCATCCAATTCAGCCATTGCAGACTTTACGATTGATTCGTAATTCTTTCTCTGCTGACCGTGCATTTCGAGCCAAACCGCAATTGGTCCAGGTTTTCCACTGGGAAGCACCAAAGGTGTTCCGCCATAACGCTTTCGGGGAAGCTCTTTAGCAACCTCTTGTTTGGTACGACGAATCATCACCATGGACAATTCATCAGCCAATTTCTTTTCGTCTTTGATATCTCCGACAATTCTTGCATTTGTGATGGGATCGATGTAAACAAAAAAGTGCTTTTCAACCCATTTCCAGTACGCCGTGTATTTGTCAGGAAAGAGCCAATTGAGAATTCCCCAAAGGTTTTCATGCTTACCACGAAAAGGCGTGCCAGAGAGCGCAATTCGCAATCCATTCTCTTTGACTTCAAGCATACCAAGACCTTGGCGCTGCGCTGATTGTTTCTTGATATCGCCAACTGCGCCAGCCAACGTTTGATGTGCTTCATCGACAATGATTGCGGCCCAATCGATTGCGGTGAGAGCTGGCAACGCTTCTCGAATTGGTTCGATAATCTTGTTTTTATCATCGTCGTAGAGAAAGTTCTTTCTTCCATCAAGCTTGTATTTCATGCGCAAATAATTGGGAGAGATAATCACCCACTGGCGAGGACCGATTCGACCCTTGCCCATATCCCATTTCAGAATTTGCTTCATTGCTCGAACACGTTGCAGCGGAGTCATTTTGCCACCAATGATGATCCATTCATCATATGGCGCAACATCTTTCAGCCACGTAACCAATTCATTAGGCCATGTCACATATGCCGCTGTTTTTGGTGCAGTGACAAGAATGCTGCCAGAAATACCACATTCAATTACAGCACCCATTGATTGCAATGTTTTGCCAAGCCCTGGCTCATCTGCAACCAATACCGATCGATGATCGTTAATGAATTTGATTCCGTCGCGCTGAAATGATCGATTAAGTAGCGCGCCACCGAGCGCAGTATCTTGTTTGATGCTTTCAAAAGGCCAATTGCGCTTAGCTGTCTCATTTTTGATCCACTCTTTAAGCTTGTCCTCTACGATTACGCCAACTTTGTTTTCCTTGCAGTAATCGCGAATTTTCAACGTATCTTCATACGTGAATGGATAACGCTTGGAAGTGCCATCAGGCAAAGAGAATTCAAGCTCTGACTTGCTAATTCGACGCAATTTGGCCTTTGCCATTTATCCAACCCTCAACACTTGGTCTAGTAGAACAGAACGGAAACCGACAACAGGGGAAATGAAGTGGAACAACTTTCGATGACCGACTGGCGCAATGCGATTCTTTTTGGAATTCATCACAACGTCTGTTTCGATTTTTCCATCAATTCGATTGTACCAGAACAACTTTCGTTCAACCATGGTACTCATGATGAAATCATCATCGTCATTTTGCCAATCAAACGGAAGCTTGACGTAGACAGAGGTTACCTGTGGTCGCGACTCAATTGGTACCACCTTAAGCAGGGCAATGATATCCGGCCATCCTTCAATCTTTTTGATAGCAATTCCGCTTGACTGAATGAAGGTTACCTTCTCAAAGAAGCCATAGTGACCGCCTTTGAAACGTGTTCCGTGCCAAGCGATTTTGATTACCTCATCATTTCGCTTTGCTCGAAGAATGGTGATCCTGATCCGTTTTCCATCCTCTTCAATAAAGTCTTTGTTTATTGAGCCTTTCCAACCATTTTCAACGGCAATAGCTGCAATGGCTTGCGCTTTCACCACAGCGGGATGAGTCATGGTCGATCCTGAACTCTTAGGTACTTCGGCAGAAATGATACTTCAAGCTCTCCACCATGGAGAATTGCTATAACCTGTTGTGCCGTAAGCGAATTGACTTTCTTTGGGTCTGTAACCAGAGCTTCAATCATTTTCAGCTTATCGGCTTTATTCAACCTTCCGACATAATCATGCCAGCACCTTTGAATTATAAATAGATATTTCTTGGTCGTGTTCCACCAAGATTGATTGAATAGCTTTGTGCAATCACTGCAAAGCATTCTGCGATAAATGAATTTGGGAGAAGAAATCAGCATTGAAAATAGCTGACCTTCTGCGGTTAAAGCCTTTCTTTTCTTGCATATATCGCAAGTTTTGGCATCAACCGGAGTACCTATCACCGGCCTAGCAATTTTGTCCATGATTTCGACCCTTCAAAGTTTTTGAGCCGGTTTTCCAAGGGTGATCCAATTCCCTTGCGCCAGAGCCGGTTTGACGTACTGCATTTCTCACATGGTGAACACAACTCCACCTGAATAGGTATCTGACCTATTCGTGCCACCGGTAGGAATCGAACCTACGACCCGCTGATTAAAAGTCAGCTGCTCTACCTATTGAGCTACGATGGCTTAGAAAGTAATTGAAGGGCAGGAATCGAACCTGCTGCGTGTCGGATATTCCCTGTAGGCTTTCCAGTACGTCTAGCCCAGTCTTATCGGTTGGAGTTTCTACAGTTCTTTTCTAAACTGCCACGATTAAGAGAGCTTCCGCCAGTCATTCAATTACTTTCCTGTATTTAGTTGTAATGTGTTGTGGGCCAATCCTTAGCGGTAGCATCATTTCCGCAAGCGTAGGGATTGCTTTTGCGCAACGGTTGCCACACCAACCATGATACGGAACGGCGGACTTGAAC
>JASLDA010000014.1 GCA_030151745.1 Chitinophagaceae bacterium
GGTAGTCGATGATGATCATCTGGATATCGTGCTTCTGCTTCAGCCGGCGGGCCTTCGCGCGGAGCTCGAATACGTTCAGCGCGGCCTGGTCGTCCAGGAACAGTGTAGCCGTCGCGAGCTTGTTCATGCGCTGCGTCATCTGGATGAACTCGTGCTCCTGCATCCGGCCCTTGGTGATGGCGTCCATGCTCACCTCGGTCACGCAGGCCAGCATCCGTTTTACGAGCTCGCCCGCGCCCATTTCAAGGGAGAAGAAGGCCACCGGGAAGGGCTTGGGCGAAGCCATCGCGGCGTTCATCGCGAGGTTCAGCGTGAAGGCCGTCTTACCCACGGCGGGACGGGCCGCAACGATGATCAGGGCATTCTTCTGCCAGCCGGCCGTCAGCCGGTCCAGGCCGCGGAACCCGGTCGGGACGCCGGTCACGTCTTCTTTCTTGTTCTTCGCCTCCTCGATCTCCTGCACGGTCTGCACCATCACCTCGCGCAGGCTCTTGAAGTTCTTGCGCAGGTGCTTGTCGGTGATCTCGTAAAGCCCGCTTTCGGCCTTGTCCAGCAGGTCGAAGACATCGGTGCTGTCCTCGTATGCTTCCTGGATGACGTTGCCGGAAATGCGGATCAGCTCGCGCTGGATGAACTTCTCCATCACGATCCGGGCATGCGCCTCGACGTGGGCCGAGCTCACGACGCTCATGGTGAGCTTGGTGATATAATAGGCGCCGCCGACGACTTCCAGCTCGCCGCTCTTGCGCAGCTCCTCGGTCACCGTGAGCAGGTCCACCGGGCTGCCCTTATCGAACAGCCGGCGGATGGCCGAATAGATCTTCTGGTGAGCATCGACATAGAAGCACTCCTCGCTCTGCATGATCTCCAGCACCTCGGCGAGCTTGTCCTTCTCCAGCATGATGGCGCCCAGCACGGCTTCTTCCAGCTCGGGAGCCTGCGGGGGGATCTTACCGTAAACCAGTGAAGAATTATCCGCCTTGCGTGCGCGGCTCCCGCTAAACTCTTTCTTGATGTTTACTGCCATAGCTGTTCGCCCGAAAATCAGTTCTCTCAGGCAGGGTCCTGGGACGCTGCCGGGCTTCGAAAAACGGGTAGCGAATCTACATCCGGGAAACGGGGTTTCGAATTTTTTCTTTCGCGGATTTACCAGCAGTTGGAGCCTCTCCACCGGCCGGCCGGACAGCGAAAAATGCGCTTCGCTTCCTCTCAGCAGGAAACATATTTACCGCCCGGTCCTTTGGCCTGCAAGCCGGTTGTTATTGCCCTGTGCCTGAACCCCTCCCGCGCACGGGAAACACTCCGCGCCCCGGACTTATCTTTGCCGCCATCATGACGATCTCCTACCGCTGGCTCCTGGACTACCTGCCGCAGACTATTGCCGTTGACGAATTAAGCCGTATTCTCACCTCTATCGGGCTGGAAGTCGAAGCTGTTGAGAAGGCGGAAGCGGTCAGGGGCGGGCTCGAAGGCCTGCTTATCGGCGAGGTCCTGAGCTGCGCGCCGCATCCGAACGCGGATAAGCTGCGCGTCACGACGGTGTCGGTCGGCGGCCCGGACGTGCTGCATATCGTCTGCGGCGCCCCGAACGTCGAGGCGGGGCAGCGCGTGGTCGTGGCCCCGGTCGGCGCGCAGGTGCATCCCACAAACGGCGAATCCTTCGAGATCAAGCGGGCCAAGATCCGCGGCGAGCTCAGCGAGGGCATGATCTGCGCGGAAGACGAGATCGGCCTCGGCGAAAGCCATGCCGGCATCATGGTGCTGGAACGCGACGCCATGCCGGGCATGCAGGCCCGCGAGTATTTCAAGATCCCCGAGCCGGATTACGCCATCCATATCGGTCTTACGCCCAACCGCTCGGATGCCGCCTCCCATATCGGCGTCGCCCGGGACGTCTGCGCATATCTCAGCCATCACGGCGGCGCGCAGGTCCGCGCCGTAATGCCGGAAGTCGCCCTCCCTTCAACGGAAGGCACCGCGCCGGTTTCCATACATATCGCCGCCCCGGACGGCTGCCCCCGCTATATGGGCATCAGCCTGAGCGGACTGCAGGTCGGACCCTCGCCGGAATGGCTCCGGTCCCGGCTCCAGACGATCGGCATCCGGAGCATCAACAACCTCGTCGACATCACCAACTACGTCCTGCACGAGTACGGCCAGCCCCTGCACGCCTTCGACGCCGGCAAGCTCCGCGGCTCGGCGATCAATGTCCGCTTCGCGCAGGAAGGCGAGAGCTTCGTCACGCTCGACGGCAAGGAGCGCAAGCTGCGCCCGGAAGACCTGATGATCTGCGACGGCGAAGGCCCGGTGGCCATGGCCGGCATCTTCGGCGGACTTCACAGCGGGATCGGCGAAGGCACGACCCGGGTCTTCATAGAAAGCGCATACTTCGATCCCGCCACGATCCGCCGCAGCAGCCTGCACCACGGCCTGCGCACGGACGCCGCCACGCATTTCGAGAAGGGCGTCGATATCGCGCAGCTCGAGGCCGCCATGCTGCGCGCCGCAAGGCTGATGCTCGAGCTGGCCGGCGGCGTGATCGACGGGCCCGTCGCCGACGTCTACCCCAGCGCCCTGACCACGATGCCCTTCGCGGTTTCCTACGAGTTCATCAACCGCCTGGCCGGTAAGGATTACAGCCCCGGGAGCATCCGGAATATCCTGCAGGCGCTGGGCTTCGGGCTGGATCATATCACCGATACCGGCTTTACCGTAACCGTTCCCTCCTCGAAGCACGACGTGCGCCAGCCGGCCGATATCGTCGAGGAGATCATGCGCATCGACGGGCTGGACGAGATCTCCATCCCGCAGCGGCTGAATATCTCCCTGATCCCGGTAAAGGCCTCCAACCGTTCCCTGCGCAACCAGGTGGCGGACGCGCTGAGCGGTTTCGGCTTCTCCGAAATGGTGACGAACTCCATCACCAACGGCAAATATTACCCCGAGCGGACCGACCTGGTCCGGATGCTCAACAGCCTGAGCTCGGAGCTGGACGTGCTGCGCCCCTCGATGCTGGAAACAGGTCTGGAAGTGGTGTCCTACAACCTGGCCCGCCGCAATACCGACCTGCTGCTGTTCGAGCATGGTCATATCTATAGCCTCGCAGCCGGGGAATATGTCCAGCAGCCGAGGCTCGCGCTTTTCGCAAGCGGGCAGGCCCTCGCCGCGAACTACCGCCAGCCCGCGGTGGCGGCCGACGTGTATTTCCTGAAGTCCGTCATCCAGAACCTGATCCGCAAATCCGGCATCCGCAATGTGCAGAGCGGCATCGCCGAGGACGGCAGCATAACCCTCAAATGGAAGAATCAGCTGCTGGCAACGGTTTCGGCCCTCGCCCCGCAAAAGCTGCAGCAATTCGAGATAAAGGAATCCCTCGCCTATGCCGATATCGACTGGGCGCTGTGGAGCCTGGCCATGGAGCAGGGGAGCGTGACCTACCAGGAGGTGGCGAGGTTCCCCGCGGTACAGCGCGACCTGGCAATCGTGCTGGACAAGAATATCACTTATGCCCAGGTCCAGCGCGCTACGGATAAGCTGAAGCTCGGCGCGCTGCAGGGCTACAAGCTTTTCGACGTGTTCGAGAGCGACAAGCTGGGGACCGGCAAGAAGAGCCTTGCCCTGAACTTCACATTCCAGCTTTCCGACCGCACCCTGACAGATGCCGAGACGGAGGCCATGATGAAGCAGCTCACGGACAGCTATTCCAAGGACCTGGGCGCCAGCGTCCGCAGCTGATAATTTGTTGACCCGAGACATACCGATGCGACCGATCAAAGCCGCGCTTATCGCAATTGCCGCCCTGAGCCTCCTCTATTCCTGCAAGAAGGAAGAGCGGGATCCCTGCCTGCAGCCCCGCACGACGGTGCTCCAGGCCAAGACGATGCGCCATGCCGATACGGGAGCCTCCACCCTGGATACGCTCCTGCCGTTCCCCCTGGCGCGGCCGCTCTCCGGCCAGCCGACGCAGTATGTCTATAACTTCGGAAGGCGCCCCTACGGGCTCTCCCTGTCCCTGAGCCAGGTGGCGGACAGCTGCCGCTGGGCGCTGCA
Organism: Chitinophagaceae bacterium; assembly: GCA_030151745.1. GTDB lineage: Bacteria > Bacteroidota > Bacteroidia > Chitinophagales > Chitinophagaceae > UBA1952. Next base: position 4,051 of record JASLDA010000014.1, read on the forward strand.
GCCCGACACCATCGCGGGGACGCCCGTCGATACGCTTACCTTCTACTACGAGCGCCAGGTGCGCT
>JASLDA010000049.1 GCA_030151745.1 Chitinophagaceae bacterium
GAAACGTCCGATCTCGCTGCAGGTACCTATACTTACCTCCTCGTTACCGGCAAGGGCGACGGCATCGCTTCCCAACTGACCGTTACCAAGTAGTCCCCCTACCCTGATTTATTAAAAGCCGCACCTCCGGGTGCGGCTTTTCTATTGCAGCTTGTCGTTGTCCCGGTGCCGCGAAGCATCCCGGGACGTCTTCTTCTGCATGTTCTCCCGGAAGGCTTGGCTCAAATCCACCCCGGTCTGGTTTGCCAGGCAGATGAGCACCCAAAGCACGTCGGCCATCTCGTCGCCGAGATCCCGGCCTTTATCGCTTTCCTTGAACGACTGCTCGCCGTATTTACGCACCATCAGCCGGCTCAGCTCACCGACTTCCTCCATCAGGATGCCCAGGTTCGTAAGCTCGGAGAAATACCGTACGCCGATCGTCCGGATCCAGTCATCCACCTGCCGCTGGGCCGATCCCAGGCTGAGTTCTTCCGTCATCGCAATTGAAATTTGTAAGGCGAATCACAAAATAAAGAAACCCCGCCGGGGCTTTGCGCAAATCGGGGTAATATTGGCTGAGACAGGATCAACGGCGGTCCTCCCAGGCCAATCTAAAATCTTCAATCTTAAATCTTCCATCCCAAATCCCAATACCCGCCAATGCCTTTTGACTCCGATGTTGCGGCAACGAAAGCCCTGACCGATAAGATGCGCGCGATCCGCGAAGCTGTTTCCCAGGTGATCGTCGGCCAGGAAGAGGTTGTACAGAATCTGATCATCTCCATTCTCTGCAACGGCCACAGCCTGCTGGTCGGCGTGCCTGGCCTGGCAAAGACCCTACTCGTCAAAACGGTGGCCGATGTGCTGGACCTGTCGTTCAAGCGCATCCAGTTCACGCCGGACCTGATGCCCAGCGATATCACCGGGGCCGAGATCCTCAATGAGCAGCGCCAGTTCCAGTTCCTGAAAGGCCCGATTTTCGCGAACATCGTGCTCGCCGACGAGATCAACCGGACCCCTCCCAAGACCCAGGCGGCCCTGCTCGAAGCCATGCAGGAGCGCAACGTCACCGCGGGCGGGCAGGTCTTCCAGCTGCCGGCGCCATTCTTCGTGCTTGCCACGCAGAATCCGATCGAACAGGAAGGCACCTATCCCCTGCCGGAAGCGCAGCTCGACCGGTTCATGTTCCTGATCACGCTGGACTATCCCAGCTTCCGCGAGGAAGTGGATATCGTCCGCAACACCACCGGCGCGCGCCAGGTGAGTCTTCCCAAAGTGCTGGATGCCCAGGCCATCCTGGAATTCCAGGCGCTGGTACGCCGCGTCCCCGTTCCGGACAATGTGCTGGAATATGCCGTAGGGCTGGTGCAGAAAACGCGCCCCGGCGCCGAAGCCCCGGCAACGACCAACCAGTATATTTCATACGGCGCCGGTCCCCGGGCCTCTCAATACCTGATCCTCGGCGCCAAATGCGCGGCCCTGCTAAACGGGAAGTTCAGTCCCGATATCGAGGACGTACGGGCCATGGCGCTGCCCGTTCTCCGGCACCGGGTGGTGCGCAACTACAAGGCCGAGGCCGAAGGCATCAGCCAGGACCAGCTGATCAAGGGACTACTTTAGATTTAAGATTGGCGATTTAAGATTGGCGGAATGAAAAGCCCGGAACGATCGCGTTCCGGGCTTTTCATCTATTCGGCTGAAGGCGGCGGCGGCGTAGCGGCCCCGCCCTCGGGATTGCCGCCGCGGCCACGGCCCCGGCTTCGTCCGGAGCGCCGGCTCCCGCCCTGCTGCTCCTTCTCTCCTGCCGCGGCATCGCCTTCGGCTTGCGGCTTCGGCGGACGCTGTTCCTTCTTCGGCTGCGCCTCTCCTTCCGGCCTCGGGGGCTTCGGCGGACGCTGCTGTCTGGGCTGCAACCCTTCCCCCTCGGCGCGCGCGGGCTTCGGCTGCCGGGCCTGCTTCTGCTGCTGGCCTCCGGGCTTTTGCTGAGCGCCCCGGCGCTCTTCGGGCTTGTTGCCGCCCTCGGCCTTTTGCTGCGGCTTGGGCTGGCGGTGCGGGCGGGCGATATTGTCCCCGCTGCCGGACTCCGCTTTCGGCGAGCCCTGCTTCTTAGCTTCCGCGGCCTTCTTCTTGCGGTTCCGGCTATTACGCTCCAGCGCCCGCAGGCTAATCTGGCCTACGTCGTTTACAAATCCCTTGTCGCTTTCGTTTTCCGCCTCGACGCCCCGCCGTTCTATCTCCGTTGCGCCAAGCTCCTCGGGCTTGATCCCTTCTTTATTCAGCGCTTTTATCTCGAGCACCCGCTCGATGGTCATCGGGTACTGCTTATTGCTGCCGTGGTAGCTGTACCACATGACGTTCCGGAAGATATCGCGCTTCTGCAACGAGGCCCGGCCCTGCGCCGTCTCGATCGTATCGGCATCCGTCGGGAAGGCGCGCAGGGCGTCCATGTATGTATCCAGCTCGTAGTTGAGGCAGCATTTCAGGCGGCCGCACTGGCCGCTGAGCTTCGTCTGGTTGATCGACAGGTTCTGGTAGCGGGCGGCGGCGGTATTCACGCTTTTGAAATCCGTGAGCCAGGTGCTGCAGCAGAGCTCTCGGCCGCAGGATCCGATCCCGCCTACCTTACCGCTTTCCTGGCGCGCGCCGATCTGCCGCATCTCGATCTTCATCCGGAAATCGGTTGCGTACAGCTTGATCAGCTCGCGAAAATCCACGCGCTGCTCGGCCGTGTAGAAAAAGGTGCCTTTCTTGCCGTCGGCCTGCAGCTCCACCTCGGCGATCTTCATATCCAGCTTCAGGCTGCGGGCCATGGCGCGGCTGCGCACCATGATCTCCTGCTCCCGGGCCTTCTGCTCCTGGTACAGGCTCAAATCTTCGGATTCCGCCGGGCGGAGGACCTTTTTCAGGGAAGGACTATCGGTGATACCGTATTTCTTCATCTGCAGCTTGACCAGCTCGCCCTGCAGATTCACCTGCCCCAGGTCGAAGCCGCTGGTGCCTTCAACGGCTATCCAGTCGCCTTTCTGAAAAATATGCTGCGTGTTATTCCGGAAAAACTCCTTCCTGCTGCCGTTGTTGAAGCTGACCTCGATAATAGGAAACGGTCGGGAAGTATCTGAAAGCGGAAGTCCGCCGAGCCAGTCAAAAACATTCATCCGGTTGCAGCCGCCGGTGCTGCATCCGCCGTTACTCCGGCAGCCAGCGGGCTTTCCGGAGGCTCCGGAACCGCAATTGCCACATGCCATAAGGGAAATCGTGTATTAAGACGGCAGGTTCTCTGGAGGCTCCCTTACGACCTACGGCGCCGGCAAAAACTGCATCAGTGCAAATCATACGTCATTTTTTATAGTAAGGCCATGCCCGATCCGGAACCCGCCGGGTGGGAAAAATATAGTGTGCCTGCGAATTTACAGCCTGGAGACCAATTTGCCGTTCACCGGCGCTTTCAGGGCCCTAAAAGATTTTTTCGAATGCCCGTGTTAAATTATTCAGCAAAATCCTTAGCTTAGTTTCAAGTTTCGATTAAACCAACTCCATATACGTCAACACTTACACCAGACAACATGAGCTACATGTTCACACGGTTGCGCCTCACCGTACTGGGCGTCCTCCTGCAATTGATGGTAATTGCAATTCCTGCGTCGGCTCAGACACCGACGTATGCAACTCCGGTAGGAACGTCCAATAACATCTTCCCATTGCAGTCTACTACGAATATGTGCCAGTGGGTGTATCTGCCGACGGACTTTACCACTACGATACCGCTGAACTCCTTTATCACCACGCTTTACCTAAAGCCCTCGGGCGTCAATACGACGACCACCTCGGTGTTCTCCAACCTGCTTATCAAGATGGGCTCCACCACGGCAACGGCTATGGCCGGCGGGACCTGGATCGGCGGGCTCAATACGGTGCTGAACAGCGCCAGCTATACGATGAACGCCCCTTCGGTCACAAATGGCTGGATCCCGTTCGTACTGTCGACGCCCTTTTATTATAACGGCGGGAACTTCTACCTGGAGATCTCTCAGCAGAGCTATACAGGCAGCGGCCTGAACATCGCCATGGACGGATCGGCCAACCGGCGCCAATGGGGAACCACGACCAGCGCCTCGGCCAGCAGCTTCGGCTCGGGTCTTATGACCCTGGGCGTGGATGTCATTCCCGCCGACTGCTCCGGGCAGCCTACGCCTCCTACTATTGCCACGCCGGCCTTCAATCCGGCTACGCCGCTGTGCATCGGGAGCACGACCTCCATCACGGGAGTCAACCCCAACCTCGGAAACGGCCTGAGCGTATTCTGGCAAACATCCACCACCGCTACCGGCCCCTGGGTCAATGTCACCGGCGGCTCCGGCGCGACGACCCTCACCTACACCACCCCGCCCATCTCCACGAATACTTATTACCGGATGGCCGTGAACTGCTCGTTCTCCAACCTGACATCGTACAGCCCGGCCTTCCTGGTTCCCGTAGGCGCCCCGCAGCCCAGCGTGATCACCGGCTCCTCCACCTTCTGTC
>JASLDA010000130.1 GCA_030151745.1 Chitinophagaceae bacterium
CTTCGATCACACGACGGTGATCCACTCCTGCCAGACGGTCGAAAACCTGATGGATACAGATTCCAGCTATAAGGAGCAGGTGCAGGAGATCCAGCACAAGCTGCAGCTGGCCTCGATTTAATCCCGGCGGCGAGAACCGCCATTTACACGATCAACGGATTGCCATGTCGTGGAAGCTTTACGGGTGGCTGATTCCCGTCTCCATGATCTGTAGCTGCGCAACGCATTGCGCGGCTCAGGAGATTCAGAACAGGTTGAGCTACCGGGACGTCGCGGCTGCGGGGTATTTCCGGGTCAACTATGAAAACGATGTGTTCTTCGGAACGGACCGGTACTATACACAGGGCGTCCATTTCGAGCTGGTCGACAGAAGTTTTTCAGGGAGCTTTATCCGCAGGCTTTTCCCGGGGCTGAAAGGCGGCTTCAACCGCAGCGGCATCGGGCTGGAGAGCGCCGGGTACTCGCCTTCGTCCATTACGGCAGACAGCATCCTCCGCGGCGATCATCCCTTCGCCGGACTGGCCTACGCGAAGCTGTTCACCATCTCGGCTGACACGGTTCGCCGGCGCCGGCTGGCCGGGACCCTGAGCCTGGGCTGGATGGGGCCTGCCGCCGGCGGCTACGAGATCCAGTCGGCCATTCATAAGGCCGTCGGCAGCCCCGAGCCGCAGGGCTGGAAATACCAGCTGAAGGATCAGCCGGTGATCAACTATGAGCTGGACGCCGAGCGGCAGATCGGCCGGACACCGCGCTGGCTGCGCCTCTCCGCCTGGGGAATGATCCGCGCTGGAACCCTCAGCAACCGCGCCGCGATCGGGGGAATCGCGAATGCCGGGCTCCCCGGCCGGGCGCGGACCGGCTTGAGCATCTACCTGCATCCTGCACTGAGCTTCGTGGCCTACGAATCGGTGTTGCAAGGCGGCCCTTTCACACACGACAATCCCTACCGCATCGAAGCGGCCGATATGAAACGGCTGCTCGGCAGCCTGATCGCGGGGATCAATGTCCGCAGGGGGACGCTCTACCTTGGCGCCTATGTGAGCTGGCAGACGCCCGCGTTTAAAGGCGCCGGCAATCAGGCCGTGGGAGGATTTACATTAGCGACCGCATTCTAAGTCCCAATCTAAAAATCTTCGATCCAAAATCTTCAATCTTAATCCAATGCCCCGTTCTCGGATCGCACCCACGCCCAGCGGTTTCCTGCACCGGGGAAATGCATTCAACTTCCTGCTGACCGAGGCCCTGGTCCGCAGCCAGGGAGGAACCCTGCGCCTGCGGATCGACGACCTGGACGCGGGGCGCATGAGGCCGCAATACCTGGAAGATATATTCGATAGCCTGCGCTGGCTGCGGCTGGTCCCGGACGAGGGACCGCTAAGCCCCGGGGATCACCTCGCGCACTATTCCCAGCTGCTGCGAATACCTCGCTACGAAGCGATGCTGCGGCGGCTTGCGACGACGGGGCGGGTCTTTGCCTGTGTCTGTTCCCGGGCCGAGGTGGCGCGCCATGCGGTCGGGGGGCAGTATGCAGGGACCTGCCGGGACCGCCGGATAGGCCTGGATGCCGACGACGTGGTCTGGCGCTTCCGCACGGAGGCCGATGAGACGGTGCGCTGGGAGGACCGCATTGGCGGGGCTCAGGCCGTTCGCCCGCATGAGGTCATCCGCGATTTCGTGATCCGTCGCCGGGACGGCGTCGCGGCCTATCACCTCGCCTCGCTCAGCGACGACCTGCATTACGGCATCGATCTGATCGTGCGGGGCGCCGACCTGCTGGAGAGCACCGCGGCGCAGCTGCTGCTGGCTGCCGTTTTGAACGAGACGCCGTTTCTCGGCACGGCCTTCTTCCATCACCCCCTGCTTACGGACCCGTCCGGGGCGAAGCTTTCCAAAAGTGCGGGCAGCGCCTCGCTGAAAGCCCTGCGCGAAGCGGGCGTGGGTGCGGAGGAGCTGCGTGCCGGGGCCGCGCAATGGTACAGGAACTGGATCCAGGCGCGGCCATGAATGGAAAGGCGCGCATGCGTTCGGCAGGCTTGCCTGTACAATGGAGTAAGCCTGCGCGACAATCATCGATACCGTTGTACATTGGCCCCGGATGGCAAACCGACTCTCCGCGATTGCGCTGGCATGCTGCATGGGTATTATGCTGTGGTGCACGACGGCATATTACCCGCGCTATGAAAAAGAAAGCGGCAATTCCGCGTTCGGCTGGGACGCGGGCGGCTACTACTGGTACCTCCCCTCGCTCTTTATCTACCATGACCTGGCCGATCAGGCCTGGGCGGACTCCATGCTCCGCAAATACGATTTCGGACCCAGAGGGGCCGAGGGCCAGGGCTTCCGGGCTCCCAACGGCAAGGTCGTAATGAAATATCCCTGCGGCATGGCCCTTCTGGAAGCGCCCTTCTTTGCCGCGGGGCATGTGCTGGCCGGTATCCGGCACGATCCGCAGGACGGCTTTTCCAGGCCTTACCAGGCCGCCGTCCAGATCGGAGGACTGCTCGTTGCTTTCATCGGGCTTTGGGGCCTGAGGCGTTTCCTGAAAGCCTATTTCCCGGATGGCATCGTTGCCGCCATTTTGCTGATCCTGGTGGTGGGCACCAACTACCTGAACTACAGCACTACCGACAATACCGTAGCGCACAGCTGGCTTTTCACCCTGTATGTGCTGCTATTGCTGGCAACGCGCAGCTTTTATGCAAGTCCCCGCCGCAGTAGCGCCGCGGCTATCGGGCTGCTTTGCGGGCTTGCCGCGCTGCTGCGGCCTACCGACGCGATCGCCTGCCTGATCCCGCTGCTCTGGGGGCTGGAGTCCCTGCGCCGCCCGGCGCTGCAGGCGCAGCTGCGCCTGCTTTGGAAGGAGCGCGGCAAGCTCATCCTGGCGATTCTATGCGCCGCGGCCCTGGTGTCCCTGCAGCTGATCTACTGGAAATCCGTCTCGGGACAATGGATCGTCTATTCGTACCAGGACCAGGGCTTCAGCTTCCTGCGCCCGCATGTCTTCGACTACACGTTCAGCTACCGCAGCGGCTGGGTCACCTATACGCCGGTGGTCCTGCTGGCCCTGGCGGGCATCGTTCCGTTCTGGCGGCGCGGCCCCAACCGGGTTATGGTCTTCGCATTCCTGGGCCTCGCCTATTACCTCGTCACTGCCTGGGATATATGGTGGTATGCGGGCATGGGCGGCCGGGCGATGGTGCAATATTACCCGGTGCTTTCCATCCTGATGGCGGCAGGGCTGCAATGGCTGTGGGCGCGGCGCGGGCTGCGGATTGCCGCGGTTCCGCTCATCCTCCTCTTATGCAGCGTCAATATCTGGTTCATGTACCAGGCCCATGCCGGGCACCTGTACGATGCGGAGGGGGGGATGACGAAGGAATACTACTGGCGGGTGATCGGCAGGAAGGATGCGCCGCCGGAAGTCGCCAAGCTCAAGGACGGCAAATACCTGTTCGAGGGTCCGTTGCCGTCGGAAGCGAGGCTGCTCTTCCGGAATTCCCTGCATCAGGCTTTGCCCGGCGGCGGGGATTCCATGCTGATCCTGGACGGCGCGACCCGCGAAAGCGCATACTACAGTTTTGCAAAGCCTCCCGGGCGTCTGCGCTGGATCAGGGCTAAGGCCAGGTTTCACAGCATCACCGGGGAGCCCGTGATCTGGAATATGCTGCAGTTCTGCATCGGCGTGACGAAGGGAGGCGACAGGAAGCGGGAGACGATGATGCGCGTGCAGCGCTTTGTGAGGCCGGGAGAAAGCAGGGAGCTGTGGGTGGATCTGAAGCCGCCTTCGGATGGGGACTACGACAGCATTGCGGTGCATTTCTGGAATGTGGAAAGCAGCGCGGAGACCAGGGTGGACGAGCTGGAGGTTTGGGGATGGTGATAGCCTTGTGCCGGGAAGAGCTGCCGTCCATTTGCCTCGACGGACATTTGATATTTGTAAATTGATCATGCTGCGGTATCTTTCCGCCATATGAAACACATCTCTATTTCCCTGGGCACCGCTGCTGTGCTGCTGGTCTGCCTGGCTTTCATGCAATGCCGTAAGAAAGACGACGGGCCGTCGGCAACGCGGCAGAACCTGACCGGCAGCTGGAAGATTACGGCCTATGGAGTAGATATGAACGGCAATAAGGTATTGGACCTCGACGAAGCGGCGCCGGCCCCGGAAAACCCCGCGATTACGAATGTGTTCGCAGCCGACGGTACCGGCAGCACCAGCATGAGCTACAGCGGGTTTCCCCTCACCTCGACGAATACCTGGGAGCTGAGCAATGACGACAAGACGCTGAAGGTGGTCGCCAGCACGAACGGTGCCGCGGTCACGCGCTATTACGTGATCACATTGATCAGCGTCAACGATCTTGTACTGGCCGACACCAGCGGCAGCCAGCGCAATTTTATCGTTTCGAAAAAGATCTGAGACGGCCGGGGAGTATCAGTCCATCCCGTTCAGGTAGGCTGCGATTCCCGCCACGTCCAGCACCAGGTCTGCCACATGGTTTGAGATGGCCTGCTGCGGCATAAAGGCCACTTCCGCGGACTGCGGCAGCTGCACGATGGCAGTTCCGCCGACTTCGCGGATGCGGCGCAGTCCTTCGGTGCCGTCGGCATTGGCGCCGGATAGCAGGATGCAGGTCGTATCGGCGCCGAAGGCGTCGGCGGCACTCTGAAAGGCCACATCTATGGAGGGGCGGCTGTAGGCCACTTTTTCGGAATAATCGAGCGAGATCAGGCCATCCCTTTCAAACAGGATATGATAGTCGCCCGGCGCCAGGTAGATCCAGCCCGGGCGGATGGGTTCCTTATCTTCCGGCTCGCTGATCGGCAGCTTGGTTTTCATGCCCAGGAGCTCAGTGAGCATGGTATCGACGTTGGCGCGGCGATGCAGCACGATGGCGATCGGGTGGGGAAAATCCGCCCGCAGCTCCGGAAGCAGGCGGAACAATACATCCAGGCTGCCGGCCGATCCCCCGATCAGGATGATCCGTCGGATAGCTGTTTCTCTTTGCGCCATATCTTTTCTTTACCCAGTTGCCGGTATCGTTTGGTAACGGTCGAAAACTTCAGGGTCTCCTTTGCGCCCAGCGCCAGGAAGCCGAGGGGCTCCAGGCTGTTGTCGAAGAGATGGAAGACCCGGTTCTGCAGCGGCTTGTCGAAATAGATCAGTACGTTCCGGCACATGATGAGCTGAAATTCGTTGAACGAGCTGTCCGATACCAGATTGTGCGTAGCAAAGATCATGCGCTCAGAGAGCCAGTCTTTGAAAATGACCCGGTCGTACATCGCGGTATAGTAGGAGGAGAAGTCCTGCATCCCGCCGGAGGCGATGTAGTTTTCGGAATAATCCTTCATCTGGCCCAGGGGAAAGATGCCCTGCTTCGCCTTTTCCACAACGTCTGCGTTCAGGTCCGTTGCGTAAAGCAGTGTCTTATGCAGCAGCTTTGCCTCGTGCAGCAGGATCGCCATGCTGAAGACCTCCTCACCGGTGGAGCAGCCCGCGTGCCAGATGCGGATGAAGGGACGGGACGCGATGGCGGGAAGGATATGCTCGCGAAGAGCCTGGTAGAATGCGGGATCGCGGAACATTTCGGTGACGTTCACCGTGATCTCCTCGATAAAGCGCTTGAGGTAATCGCGGTCGTTCCGGACGCGGAAGCGGAATTCTGCGAAGGATGGGAAATTGTCCAGTGTGATGAGCCGGTTCAGGCGCCGCAGCAGGGATGCGCGCGAATAGTCGCTGAAGTCGTAACCCCAGATATCCAGGACATCGCTCAGCAATTCGTCTACCTGTTCGTCGGTCAAGCTCAATCCCACGGCTTCCTACTTTTTCCGGTTCTGCAGTATCCTCAACAGTGCATCTACATTGATCGGCTTCGAGATGTAGTCGTCTGCGCCGGCGGCCAGGCATTTCTCACGGTCTCCGACCATGGCTTGGGCCGTCACGGCGATAATGGGCAGCTGCCGTTCCCGCCGGATCAGCGGGATGGCCTCGTACCCGTCCATCTCGGGCATCATCATATCCAGCAATACAATGCCAATCTGCGGGTCTTCGCGCAGCATAGCCAGGCCCTGCTGGGCGGAAGTAGCTGTGACACAGGAGTAACCTTTTGTTTTAAGGGTCGCGCCCAGGGCAAAAATATTACGAGCGTCGTCGTCGATGATGAGGACTTTTGAGGACATAGCGAGTCCGGGCTGGAGGGGTAATCTTATTTTGGGGAACGATAGAACATGAAGAAGACGGCGCCGCAGAGAAACAGGAATGCCACGAGGTAATTCCAGCGCAGGGGCTCTTTCAGGTAGCTTACCGCGAAGACGGCGAACACCAGCAGCGAAATTACTTCCTGGATCGTCTTCAGCTGGAAAGCGCTGAAGCCTTCTTTTTTTCCGAAGATATTGTTGGCCGGCACCTGGAAGCAGTATTCGAAGAACGCGATGCCCCAGCTGATAAGGATCAGCAGGATCAGGGGCTTATGGCTGACGTCCTTTTTCAGGTGCCCGTACCAGGCGATGGTCATGAAGATATTCGACAGGAGCAGCAGTCCGACAGTGCGCATGATCAACGGGGGGATTTGAAGGGCATGCTGCGCTCATACAGCCAGACGCGCAGCAGGCTCAGCAACTGGTCGATGTCGATGGGTTTGGTGATATAGTCGGAAGCGCCGGCCTGGATACATTTCTCGCGATCGCCGGTCATGGCCTTCGCCGTGACGGCGATTACCGGGAGCCGCTTCCACTCGTCGTTCTGGCGGATGCGCCGTGCCGTTTCATAGCCGTCCATCTGCGGCATCATCATGTCCAGCAGGACCACGGCCACTTCGGGATGCTCCTTCAGCTGGGCGATGGCCTCCTTGCCGTCTATAGCCGTGACGACCTTCATATTCACGGCTTCCAGGGCTTTCGTCAGCGAGAAGATATTGCGGACATCGTCGTCGACGATCAGCACGGTCTTGTCTTTCAGCACCTCGCTCAGGGCGCCCAGCTTGCGGAACCCATCCTTCTGAGCCGGCTTTTTGGTCTCTTCCATCAGGTGCAGGAACAGCGAGACTTCATCCAGGATCCGCTGGTAGGAATGGGCCGTTTTTACCACGATGCTGTCGGCGTACTGCCGGATGCGCTGTTCCTCCGCCATCGACAGGCTCTTGCCGGTGAACACGATGATCGGCAGCTGCTCCAGGCCGGGGTTCTTCTTGATCTCCTCGAGCGTCTCATACGCCCGGCCGTCGGGGATGCCCATGTCCAGGATCACGCAGTCCATATCGCTCTGCAGCGCCTGGACGCTATCCTTGACCGTGTTCTTGATATCGGAGTTGATATTGAACGACTCCAGGAAGTACGCAAGAGCCCGCGCATGTTTCGGGTTCTCCTCGACGATGAGCACTTTCTTGCTTTCGCGGTTCAGCACGTACTCTATCTTGCCGAAGATCTCCTGCATCTGCTCAAGGGCCACCGGCTTGTCTATGAAGTTGATCGCGCCGCGCAGCAGGCTTTCCTTTCGTACTTGCATCGAGGACATGATATGCACGGGGATATGCCGGGTCAGCGGGTCGCCTTTCAGCTCCTCCATGACCTGCCAGCCGCTCTTCACCGGAAGCTGGATATCGAGCAGGATGCCGGTCGGCCGGTAGCGCCGGGCCAGATCGATGCCTTCGTCGCCGCGCACCGCTACCAGTCCCTTGTAGCCACGCTGCCGGGTGAAGGCCAGCAGGCTTTTCGCGAAGTACACGTCGTCTTCCACGATCAGGATGTTCCGGTCGCCGGGCTTGGTGTCTGCGCGGTCGTCGGGGATGCTCTCGGGGATGAGCGGCACGGTGAACGATCCCGCATCGGGGAAGCCCGGCAGGATCTCCTGCAGGGGCGCGGGCAGCTTCGATTCCGGGACCGGCGGGAGCTCGGGGGCTTCCTGGCTCTGGTACGCCGATTCCGAATCGGGAATCGTAAGCGTGAACGTGCTGCCTTCGCCTTCGGCGCTGCGCACGCGGATATTGCCGCCGAGCAGACGGGCCAGCTCCTTGCTGATGCTCAGGCCGAGCCCCGTGCCGCCAAAGCGGCGCCGGGTGCTGCCGTCCGCCTGCTGGAAGGCTTCGAAGATCAGGGCCTGCTTCGCTTCGGGAATGCCGATACCGGTATCTTTTACCGAGAAGCTGATCATATGATCGTCGGCGGGATCCTGCCGGATCGAGAGCTTGACGCTGCCTTCGGATGTGAACTTCAGCGCGTTCGAAAGCAGGTTCTTCAAGATCTGTTCCAGGCGCTGCTTGTCAGTCTCTATGCGCCGGTTCCCTTCGTCGATCTCGATTTGCAGCTCCAGGCCGCGCTCCTTTGCGACCGGCTCAAAGAGGCTCTGCATATCCGAGGCCACTTCCTGCAGGCTGACGGAGGTGTATTCCAGCTCCATCTTCCCGGCTTCTATCTTGCTCAGGTCCAGGATCTCGTCGATCAGCGTGAGCAGGCCGTGGCCGGAGCTCTGGATGACGCGGGCATATTCTATCTGCTCGTCGTTCAGTGTGCGCTCGTTGTTTTCCGCCAGCAGCCGGCTCAGCAGCAGGATGCTGTTCAGCGGCGTACGCAGCTCATGCGACATATTCGCCAGGAATTCGGACTTATAGCGGGCGCTGGTGGCCAGCTCTTCGGCCTGGCGGCGCACTTCCGAGTTCTGCTCGGAAATGGTAATGTTCCGCTCCTCGAGCATGCGCGAGCGCTCTTCCAGCTCCAGGTTGGCCTGCTGCAGTTCCTCCTGCTGCACTCGCAGCTCCTCTTCGGAAGCCTGCAGCTTTTCCGCCTGCATTTCCAGCTCGGCGTTGATATTTTCCAGCTCGTTGTGCTGAGCCTGCAGCTCCTCGGACTGCGCCTGGGTTTCCTCGAGCAGCTCCTGGGTGCGCTCGTAGATCACGGCGGTATTGAGGCTGATGGCCATGGCCTCGGCATTGTTGCGGATGTATTCCAGCTGCCGCTGGTCGGGCTTGCGGAAAAAGCCCAGCTCGAGCAGGCCTATCGGCCGGTCGGACGCGATCAGAGGAACGAGCAGCGCATGCAGCGAGCCCGTTTCGCCCAGGCTGGAGCTTACGCGCAGGTAGCCTTTGGGCAGCGCTTCGGTGACGATAGGCTCGCGGCTCTGCAGGGCCTGGCCGGCCAGACCTTCGCCGGGCGCGATGTATTCGGGCACGCGGCTCGCGGCGAAGCTGCCCTGAAGCCGCAGGTGCAGCTGCTCGTCGGCCACATAGAGCGTCCCCACGGTGGCATTCAGGTACCGGGCGACATGGGCCACGATCTTCGAGGCCACGGACCTTACCAGACGCTCTCCGCGGACGACCTCCGCCAGCCGGGCGCTGCCCGTCGTTTGCCAGGCCTGCTCGTCCAGGTCGGCAATGGTCTGTTCCAGGGATGCTACCATCCCGTTCAGGGCCTTGGCGATCCGGCCCAGCTCGTCTTCCTTAGTATCCTCGCTGCGTGCGGAATAATTTCCCTCCGAAACTTCCTGCGTGAAGCCTTCGATGGCGACGATGCGGCGGTTGGTCTCCTCGTACCGCTGCTGCTCCTCCTGCTGCTTGCGGATGCGCTCGTCGAGGTCCGACTTGACGCGGTAATAGGCGAGCAGGGAGATGGCTATGGCGATCAGGGCTGCCAGGATGACGATGATCGGCGTCCAGGTCGTGTAGCGCTGCTGCTCGTCCAGCCGCATCTGCAGCAAGGTATTTTCCTGGTCCCGGATGTGGTCGATGACACCCCGGAGCTCGTTCATGATATTGTTGCCGATGGTGATCTCCTCGTGGCTGTCTGCGAAGAGCATGGTCCGCTGGCTCGTGGGGATCGTGCTGTACTTGTCCAGCACCAGGCGCATTTGCCGGAAACGTTCCTCGACCAGGGCTCTGAGCGTATCCAGGCGCAGCTGCTGCTCCGGGTTGTCCAGCGTGAGCTGGCGCAGGGCGTCCACCCGCTGGGCGGTCCGTTCATGTGCTCCCTTATACGGCTCCAGGAACTGCTCGTCGTTCGTGAGCAGGAAGCCGCGTTGCGCAGATTCGGCGCTCCGGATGCCGGAGAGCAGGTTTTCCGTCGTGCCGATAATCTCGTTGGTGTGATTTACCCACTTCGAAGAGGATATCAGCTGGCGGTTGGACAGGAAAGAGGCCAGGGAACTAATGATCAGCAGCAGGATCGAGGCGGCAAAGACTACCTGCAACCTTCGGGTGATAGAGGCGGAGTTGGGAGCTTGCGTCATGATTATGGAACAGGTAGGACTTCAACCGGCGGGACGGGGCCGGGATGATGCTGGCGAAGCGGTAGTGCGATCGTGAAGGTGGTGCCGGAGCCTTCGGTGCTGCGGACGGCGATGGTGCCGCGGTGTTTTTCGATGATTTTTTTGACGATGGCCAGGCCGATGCCCGTGCCCTCATA
>JASLDA010000520.1 GCA_030151745.1 Chitinophagaceae bacterium
GTGGAACGTACAGATGTGAGGGTGGATTGTGCGATGGGTCACGACACACGTCAGTCTTAGGTAGATCGAAGAATCCACCCTTCTTGGGGCAACCTTCGCTATGACCAATGTCCGCGTAGGCTCCGTAGCAGCAGTAGTGAATGGTCATACATCCTCCAGGTCTGGCATGGCATCGACAGCGGCGTCAAGATCAGTGCCAAACAGAAAGTTATCAGTAGGTGCGGCACCCTCGTCGCACATCACAACCGCAAGGCGTTTAGATTGTGCAGTGTCTCGCCTGAGCTTCAGGTAACGTTGAGCGTTCACGTCATCTACCATGGTGACGCACTTTCGTAGAGCTCGTCCCAGAGCTTGCTGTTCCGCGGCAGGCATGAAGTACCCAGGCTCATCCCTCGATTCCACAATCCGCCGCGCTGGGGCTTCGCTCTCGTCCCTAAACGACACGACTACTATGAAGTCCGGGAGATTGTGTTCGATGTGAGTGACGATTTTGCATTGCTTGTTCCCGGTCACCTCGCCTGATGACAGCATCTCTTCTAGGATCAGGAGATCCCCGACCTCGAAGCGAGGATTGAAGTCATAACTCAACACAGAGGTCTTCGCGCCGCTGGTGATATCCGCGTATGGCTGTTGATGGATCTTCAGGTTGTGTCGTTTCATTGGAATCTCCATTTCAGTATTCGTCGTCAGGGATGCGATGCCAGCATCCGGTGGCCCATTCGCTAAAGCGTAGCGGCGCCCAGGCGAAGAAGCGATGGGTGAGAGGAGCATCTCGCTTAGGCCGTTCCCATCCAGCCGGGATCTTCTTACGTCTCAGCCACCGAAGCCAAACGAGCCCGTACTCAATGGAGACGACTGGGTACCAAGCGAACCACCAGTGCCAGTTATTGATGTCAGTCTTCACATCTTCCTCCTAGATGCCTTCGCCGCCATCAAAGCCCGGCCGCCCAACATTATTGATCGTCAGCATGAAGTCGCTAGCACCACTGAGATTTTCGTAGATCTGACGTCCGTTGATAGATACGAAGATCCGCCCTCTATCATACGCGAACGTGATGGAATATAGATTCGGTGGGAGGGTGATTTCCTTTGCGTCAACCACCCCGCCGGGGAACGTTCCCCAAGACACATCCCAATCAATAAGTGTGAGCATCGCAGTTCCTAGATTCGGATAGCCCCTTCATAGGGCTCAAAGTTGAGCCGCATCTTCTCTATCAATTCCTGCGGGACGTTGTGGATGGATCCATACTCAGTAGTCATCTCGATTACAATCACCGGATATCCAAGAGTCAGGAAGGCGTTCATATGGCGGATGTGGGTGAAGCAGTTGCTGACTACGACCTTCCGTCCGTAGCGTAGAGCAGCACGAGCTTCCTTGAAACACCAATGTTGGGCTGCCTTGATTCGGCGTGCGTCGAAGTTCCATCCCCGCTCGGTTTGGAAGTACATGTCGTTCTCGACATGGTAGTAACCGCAATTTTTAGCAATCTCGCGAGCAAGCGTGGACTTTCCGCTGCCAGGAAAGCCACGTATCAGAACCAGCTTAGTGTCGAACATGATAGGTTTGAATTGCTTCTTGGATGCGGATGAACATCAGCTCTTTTGTAGCCACCACAAATTCACGGGGACGAGGATGCAAAAGCTGACCATAGATCTCAGCGTAGTTGATGGTCTTTCTCCCTCGTCCGGTCCCATAAATGGACGCAAGCCGTTTGATGTGCTCCGTTTTCAAGACATCTGACCATTCCCGGAGCCGCTCTTCCCAGCCACTGATGCTTACGGCGTTGCACGGCAGATGCACCATCCGTCCACTCGGCGGGGATGCCTTCACGCTGTCGCGACGACTACTAGCAGCCATCTCCCATTGCCGCAGGAACTCGCGGGCGTACACATTTCCCCAGTCGGGGGCCTGACGAGCCATCTTGGCTGCAACGATCTGTTCGATGGATTGCACATCTACTCCAGCAATAGTGGGTCTGGGTCTAAGCCAGCAAGATAGCAGCCATCCAGGAACGCCTGCATAGACCCGGTACTTCGACAGTTCTTGATGAGGATACGGATCAGGTACTCAGAAGCGTGGCCTGCGCTGTTGCTGGCGTACAGTGACGCTACCGTGTAGACCTCACTCCTGACCTCGTTGTAGCCTAGGTTGTCTAGGTATCGCTCGTACAGAACGAGATGATGGTCACGCATCTGCTGCCCAGTGAACATCCAAGCCTTCTTGATGTTCAAGGACATGCCATCGTCAGGCTTCGCGCCTAGTACAGCATCTACGATCGGGACCTCAGTCGGCGTTGGGAACTCATGGAAGGGATTCATTGCAGGACTCCAAGAATTCGTCGATGCGGGCGACCACTAGATCACGAGCAGATAGATCTGATGCCCCAACAGGGATGTAGTCGCTATACTGCCAAAACAAGCATGATGTTCCTGTTCCGAAGAACTCCTCCAGAGCGTAGAAATGCCTATACCCTTTGTAAGTGGGAAGATCATCTTGGAAGGTCAGCCCTTCAGCTTTGAAGGGAGGATGAGCACATGCCCAGCCAGCAGCGCATGCCAAAGCGTTACAACTAAGGAGCTCTGCGTCGCTAGGCATATGCTCCCGTGAATCTTCGTTCTTGAAGGCCCGCCAGGATGACAACTCCACCCGCTCCTCTGGCAGCGACAGCATGAGTTTACGCAGCTCATACAGGCGCTCACGGAACACCGGATTCATAGTGAGCCTTCTTGGTAGTGACGCACTAGCCAACCCTCGCTCGTCATCTTGGTCTCGATCGGTCATACTTCGTTCTCCGTCAAACGCCTGACCCGAGCCGCGAACGCGATGTCCTCGTTCTCAAGGTCAGTGAAGAAGGTGTAGATTGTGCGATACTCTGTGCTGGTTGATGGGTCAGGCCGATCCATGTTGCCGGACCACCAGAAGCTGAAACCAATGGCTTCGCACAGGATGGGTTCCCAGCGAGGATCTTCACACTGGCTAAACACCTTACCAAGTAGCCGATTCATCGCGTGGAGCATCAGCAGGTATGTCACGAGCCGTGGAGAATCCGTGAGCAATGGTGCCCCACTGTACGCATAGTCGTTGACGGCCTGGGCTAGCTCGGTGATGAAGCGATGGTCGTCGCGATGATTCCTAAAGAAGCTTTGGGTGTTTACGTCGAGGATCATTTGTTATCCAATGACTTGGCAGGTGAGAGAGATCGGCCGGCCTCAACGTCTTCGACGGAAAGGCGAATCGAGCTTGGCTCATACATCTCAGCACCGATCATCTTGTACAGATGGATGGTGCCGACTTGACCGCTTCGGACTTGTCGTTGGATTGTAGCCCATGCCTCTTCATCTGATTCAGCGCGCAGCGGGTCAGGGGTCTGACTGCCAGCGCGGAGAACGGTGTACATGGGAGGACGCACTCGGGTCATCCCAGTGCTCTTAGATTCTGGCTCTTGTTCGGGAAGTTGATCGGTCATTGTGAAATGGGGGTGGTTGAGGTGGCGCGGGCTTGAAGGTTATTGATCAGCTGTTGCTGGTGTGACTTCAGGTAGTGCTCCTTGAAGAGCTTCCGCGAGAGTTCGTGTGCGTATTCAGTGCTGAACTCAACACCATTGAATATGAAGTGATGATCGCCCGACTGCTCTGCCTGTCGCGTCCGATCAAAGAATTGTAAAGCGAGCTTTCGATTCCAGATGAACATATGACTCCTAGTCTATCGGTGTGACCTCAAGGAGGCGACAGACATCCAGGTAATTGTCCCAAGACAGACCCTCGGTCCCATCAACTTCCACAAAGTTGCCTGTCTGACTCGGAAGAATGTCAAAGCTGTCGTCATCCAAGATGGCATAATGCGTGACCTCTCCGTCAGTGGCCTCCTCAAAGTCAATGATCCAGTCCTCGATCTCTGCACCACGGTTACCACCAAGATCAGGGGTCATACCAGATATTGGGATGTTCAGTGCATCTTGGATGAATTCGAGACCTCTCTTGTCATAGCGCCGCGTAGATGAGAGGATGATCTTGACTCCACGACTAGCGATCTCGCGGATCAGGCCGCATTTAACGGGATCGCACTGATCGATACCTCTGCCGCCGTAGACGAGCGCACTGGCGTTGCTGTTAAGGACTTCGTCAATGTCAAGAAACAGAACTTTGGTGCTCATACGCCGTCCTTCATGATTGAGTCTAGTAGAGTGGGCTTCACACCTTCTTCTTCGCGCCCGAGATCCATAGCCTTGTTCCAAGCATACAAAGCAGCACACTCTTGTGCACGTCGCTGATGAATGGCGTTCAGTTCTTCCTGCGCTCGCTGCCCAAGGATCACACGCTCGTGCAGGATACGCTCATATTCAGGCGTAGGTTCATTGGCTTTGCCGAACTGCGCGTCGAACCACTTCCGGAACCTTGAATTCCGTGTGGTGAATTTCGAATTGCTCATAATGACTCTGCCTCTTCGCGGGTAAGGAGCCGGTTGCGGAACTCTGGAGGGAAGTCCTTGTACTTGCCGACCGGGATCTCCATAAACATGACCTCGCCTCCTGGATTCAGCCCTTGCAGCCATGCGTACTGCACAGGATTCTTGATCTCCTCAGGAGCCTCCAGAGCCAGAGCCCCTAGGAACTGAGTGCCAGTCGGCTTGTTTGGATCGCAGAAACTCAACCACCATAGCCTAGTCATCTTGAATCCTTTCAGGTAGAGATCTGAGCGCGACGGAGCAGTTCATGGGTGACGACAGTGAAAAGCCGCTTCTCCAGATTGGAAGCCTTCCGGTTGCTGAAGTGGATATCGTGGAAAAATTCCGCCGCAACGACATCAGGCCGCGAAATCTCTCGGATCATCGCGGCCGCTTCTGTTGTGGTTGTCTGATCTGGCCGAGCAAGATCGAAAAGAGTCTGGATGTAGAGCTGAGTCGTGACTAGATTCAGGCGCTTCATTGCCGCTCCTATTTACGGTGCCTCTTGAGCTCCATGGAAGCTCCTCACTTGATGATATGTAGGTCGCGTAGGACCTGCTGGTATCGAGACTCGAAGGCGTCGTCGATCTGACGTGCCATCTTCTCGCGCTTCTTGGCTTTCTCAGCCTTCCTGCGGGACTTCGTGATCCGATTGTGGGCCTTCATGCCAAAGACCCAGCCGAACGCGGCGCCGAGTGCAGTAGCGGGCAAAGCCGACAGGCCGGTGCTTGAAAGGCTGACCACGACAGCGCCATCCAGGAGGGCCATGATTGCGCCACAGCCGAAGGCCAAGCCGTAGTAGCCGCTGGCGACGTTCTTGTTCTGAAAGCCTCGCAGGAAGGTCGTCGCAAACATCGCGAGACCTGTGAGAGCAATCCACATCAAGCACCTCCTTGGGCACGCCACATCGCATTGTGCAAGGCATTGCCAAGGTACATGATCAGATGGTCTGGATTCGTAAACGTTTGCACCAGCTCATCATCCTTGTACACGCGATACACGCACTTGTGATCGATGGTGATTCGGTATTGGTACTTCTCACCGAAGTCAGTGAGGAGTGTTTCGGTTGAGGTAGTCATTCAAGCCTCCACGGCCAACAGTGACTTCAGGTCCATGAGGAATGGGGAGATGTGGCGCTCCACTTTCTGGATTGCCTCGTCGATAGTGAACCAATGCCGCTCACGCATGCCAGCTTCTTCCCAATGAACGTGGTCGAGGAATTGGGCGCCGTAAATCCTCGCGACCTGGAGCTCACCACGCTTCACGTAGCGATACATCCCGAGATCGTGTTCAATGAAGCACGACACCCCGCCTTCCTCGCGAGTCTCCTTCAGAGCGGATGCCTCCGCTGTCATGTTCGGCTCGACACCACCCTTCGGGATCACCCAGTCTTTGCCGGATGAGCTGGTGACGAGCAGGACCTTCCATTGGTCTTGGTCCCGACGATACACGACACAGCCGCTGACTTGACGAACTTTCATTTGTAGCCCTTCTTGTTGAGAATAGATTGAACAGCTTTCGGATCCACCTTCGGGTGGACGTACAGGACGGTGTCGTCACCGAGCCCGATGTACAGATACCTGATCCATAGCGGAAACCACGGAATCCCTAAGGGCTTGGGACTCCATGATCGTGACCTGCTGGCGTGGGTGCCACAGACACATGAAGAACGCGCGGAGCTGGGCCTTAGCCACGGCCCAAGGTCTGATCATGAGCATAGAACCTCCGGTATGTCTACCTCGTCGCCGAGTTTCCAGTTGACGTAGCACCTCATGGCAGATACAAGATGCGTAGGCCCGAATTGGATCCAGTTACCTTCATGGTTGTGGATGTGAAATTCACACTTCGTCTCGGACTTTGATGCTTCATCAAGCCATTCCTTGTACTGGACCCCACCACCGATGCTGTCAATGATGGGGCCGCCCTGAGCCCATTTAGCCCAGGGCATCCATGCTTGCCCACCAAGATACATCGGCTCGGCAGGATTGCAAGAGCTCAGATCATGGCCGACCGCCATTGCTACTGCCCAGCTTAGGGCATCGTTGGCTAGCTTAGACGTTTCAACCCACACAGTTTGCTCCTTTAACGCACCAGATGGTGCAGGCGTCCAGGGATAGCGTAGACGTGGTAACAGTATACCACATCAATGTGGGGCTCGTCGGCGATGTACTTGCACTGCGGGTCCTGAACGCCGATGTATTCGCCCCACCTGTGCCAGCGCCAGCCGCCAGGGCTTTCCTCGTTGCGCTTCTCGATTTTGGTGACGGACATCACGTATGGATCGGGACAGGAATCCTGCAATTGGGCGCATACAGCCGTGACCTGTTCCCAGTGATCGCATACGCCATAGCAGCCGATGTAGTCTACCGCACGAATCAGTTGGGCATGTTGGAGTCCGGAGTCGTGTACATCGACGTAAATGTTGCCCTTGTCGTCAGTCTTCACCAGATGCAGATGATCTAACGAATCAACGACCTGAAGCGATGGGTAGCTCTCTTCGTGGCCTTTTAGGCCGAGCTCCATGCCAAAGTTGAAGTGACCGATCTCGTAGACGCCCCTAGCTCGCCGGATTTGGTGTGGGCCGCCGATGACTCCAGTACGGGCTCCACTCAACGCGGCCAGCACCGGATGCAACGGTTCAGTAGGGAAGTTGATGTCGACTAGCATTGGGTTTCTCCTTCAGGGATGATCTTGAATTCTTTCCGGGCGCTCTCGCCACGCTGGCTGATTGCGTAGTCGTTGAGCTCACGCCAGAATTTCAACTGATGTTCCGCCTTCTCCAGTGAGAGGCCTGAGTCCAAGGATTCCCATGCAGTCCATACCAGCTCGGAACTGAAGTGGCATCCGTTGTAGCAACGTCGCTGCGGATCGGTGTTCACCTCGATCTGGGATCGCCGCATCACTTTGTAAGTGGTCATGTGTCGCAATCAGTGGATGTTGAAGGTTGCACGGATGAGCTCCAATGCCCTGTCGCCGTTGCTCTCGTAGATGGCGTCGATGACAGGCGTCCTGGTCAATTTGTGGAGCTGGAAATGGTTGTAGAAGGCTTGGCCCAGACGTTGGGCATGGAAGCGACCCTCCTTGTGCCAACGGAGGAAGTCTTCGAAGGCTTGCGCCTCTATGGATGGCTTGTTGATCATTTCACCACCTCATATGAATTCCAGCTTGGATGGCGATGTTGCGGCAAGCAGCTTTGCTCTCCATCAGACTGAGGCTCGTGTGTTGCCTATAGTATTTGACTGCCTTGATCTGATCACCAAGGCCGATCAAGCGAAGGCACTCAGCCTTTACCTCTTCGAGAGTCGCTGATCCAGACATGCCAGCTTCCTCATCCAAAAGGATCTGCAGGTCCTTCTGGAGGGCACGGATTTGTTCTTGCAGAAGGAGGATTTTCCCTCGACGCTGCTCGTCGTGTTTGATCTTCTCCATACCGTCAACCTCGTGAAGCTGACCGCCGTTCACCTCGTCAACCCAACAGTATTGCGGAAGGATACCTCCTGGGGTGACCCATTGGTTACCAGATGGGGACTTGACCACGGTCGCCTCACAGTGCTTGCACTTCAGACTCATGGTAGTGCTCCTTATACGAGACGGACCTGATGATCAAACATGGTGGGATCCACGCGGGCCTCCATGCCGCCGACGCCTTGGATAATCCAGGCATCCGGATCATCCTTCGGAACGTACAGGTCGGCAACCACCAAGCGAAGCATCGCTTCCTTGTCGCGGATCGTCGTATGAACGATCACGGGCTTGTTCTTGATCTGTGCCAGACGCGTGATGCGCTGGCCTTCCAGTGTGATGACATGCATCTTATGCTCCTTACTTGAGCCGAGGGTTGAACAGCATCTCCGCCACATCCTGCGCATCATAGGGCATGATGTTCAGCTGCTCGAAGTCTTCTGGGAAGGAGATCTTGCTCACCTCGTCGACCCACCAGCTAGTGAAGCAGCCGCGCTCCACATCCACTGCTGTGATCAGGCGCACTTGATGGCCCACCTGAACGAACATCCCGATCTTGAGACGAGACACGACTTGGCGGCGCGTCTTCAGCTTTGCCTGGAACAGCGGGTCTTTCGCCTTTTCCTCAGGCGTACTCGCTACCTTCCCAACCTTGGTGCCTTTCGATGCCATCATCTTCTCCTGTGTAAACCTTGCTTATGCTCTTCAAGCTCATCATCTGTGAGATAGCTGAGCCCGCCCTTGTTAAAGCTCTGACCAATGCGGGCCTTCAGCTGATCCTTAGCTGCGGCCAGAGGGTCGACAATCGGCTTAGTGCCGGCGTTCTGATTGTTCGGGATCGGCAGCCTCTTCCGCTCCTTAGGTTGTTCCTGTGGGACAACGACAGGCTGAAGCAGCCGCGCTACCTTTACGCCGTTCGCCTTCGCACCCTTCTGCAGCGGACTGGCGTGTCGCTTCAGCAATGCTTCCCACTCTGCATCGAGTTTGGGATTTCGCTTGGCTGTCTTGCGCTTCTTGACTCGTGTATACATTGGGATCCTATCTGTAACCTACCAGTCGTGGACTTCCTGCTTATGGAGACGATCCAGGACCTCTGCCTCCCACTGAGCAGCGGAGCTGAGCACATAACACAAGCAACCGGCGAGCATCAGCGTGATGTACATGGTGATGCCGCGGAACTCAGGGAAGAACAGGGAGCCGTGTGCTGCAACACCGAGCAGAATGGACGAGACCAGGAACGTGAAAGAGATTGTGTGAGCACGAGCTGCTAGTTCTTGATGATTGAGGAAGCCTTCCTTCTTGGCCCATTCCTGATACTCAGACCGCTTGATCGGCTCCGAGGGAGTGCCGCAGTGTGCGCAGAGGTGCTGGATGTGTCCTGGTGAATGCACCTGAGCAGCTGACCATTCGTGATCGTCTTGCTTACAGCGGCGAGCGCGCCATGCCATCGTTGTCATTTTCCGCCCTTCAGTTCTGTTGCGAGTTGATTGACTGCCTTGTTGGCTTCGTACGAAGAGACGCCATAGCATTCTTGGTATCGCTTCTTGGCTGCCTCGAAGTCTAGGTTGTTGATGAGGAACTTGATGTACTCCAGCTCCTCCTCTTGGTACACTTCGAGCTCGTCGCGCATTTGCATGATGTACTGGATGCGCCACGCAAGACGCTCCGGGCTATCTTCGTTGGGTTCTATGAAGATCGACATGGCTACACCTTGTTATGGAAGCGGAACACCTCCAAGTTGGGATAGAACTCCTCGTCACCCTTCCATTTGACGTGGATCCTCCCATACTGCTGATGGGTCACATGGATAGTTCCCTTCGGGACTTCCAGGGTGATGGAAGCTGCGCTCGTGAAGCTAGATGCTTCGATCCATTCGACGACACGCTTTGCATCTTCATTGCGTAGGATCACCTCGATTCTCCTAGTACGTTGTAGGAATAGCTGAAGGCCGAGGCATTCTTGTACCATTCGGAGCGAGGTTCACGGCCTGGGCTAGTGCCTTCCTGGATGACGATCACACCGGTCGTACCGAAATACTGGACCTCGGCCTCACGGAGCGAGTTGGGATGGGTCACGTGGATCACCATCGCCGGGGGCGTTGCACCCATCCGCGCAGCCGCAGCAAACATCTGGCTGAGCGCGAAGGCTTGGTCTTGGGAAAGGATCATGTGGAACCCCTTTAATCGGCATGGGCTGCTTTGTGCTTCTGCATCAGAACGCGTTTTACCTCGTAGGCTTCTTCAAAGCGCAATCTGACCTTCCCGGCGACAGTGACCCAGATCTTGGTGTCGTACCTTGGATCGTCACATGGGCCTGGGTACCCTCTATAAGTAAGCTCCGACATGAGTGTGACCTCAAGCGCATAGCCTCCCAGAAACGGAAGGATGTCGATATTCTTGATGTAGAATGCATTGATCGCGTACAGATCCCGGGCATTTGACCTGATTGACGTGTAGCCGACGATCATCAAGAACGCGATTAGGGCAAGAATTGCCACAAGTCCATTGAACATTTATTTCCCCACTTGGTTGATCCAGTTGCGTGCAGCTGTGACCACGCGTTCCGGAGCTTTCTTCAACTTGGTATCCCACTTCTGTCTCGTGGCTGGCTGAAGTCCGAGCCCACGTAGGAACTCGTAACGCAGAGGCGAGCCGCTCTTCAGCAGATGCGGATTCAGGATGAACAGGCGCATGGACTCCGCGAACAGCTCGGAGGCGTTGGGCTCATACCCACTGACCGGCCGGCGCCACAAATCCTTCGGAATGCTGCGTGATGGATAGCCCAACATTGTATCCACGTGATGGCCGACCTCGTGAGCCACCACACCAATCGGTGTGCGGTCAATCTTGTGTCGCGGATACGACCACATCCTAGACATCGGGGCCTTTGCTGGGCTTGCGCACCGAGCAACGGACACATGCACCACGGATCGGCGGTAGAAGCCACAGGTCCCGATGAAGTGGAGCAGACGCTGGTTGTTGCGCGTAGGCTCGTCAAGATTGACGAACTCTGGCACCGTGATGTCATTGCGTTCCAAGAAGGTGGTGGCCGCATCGATGCCTGCGAAGTACAGAGCGAGCTTGAATGCATCCATCAGAGCCTCTCGCGTTCGAAGTAATAAGACAGGCACTTGTCTGCTTGCTTCAGGTTCTTGAGCTTGACGAGCCGCGCGATGTCTGTCTCCTCGCCATCGACCAGCTCCATGATCTGGTCCTCGTCCAGGTTGGCCGCATCAAGCTCGGCTTCAGCCACCTTCAGATCCTCAGCGCTGAAGTGACCAGTCTTGATCGACGTTGGCGGAAGGATCCCGTTAGCGAGACACATGTCCCCAATAACCATCATCAGGTTCGGATGGGTTCTACGTGTGATGCTCATGGTTTACTCCTTACGGATCAAGATCTTGGGCTTGCGTGGCGTGCCGGCAAGACTGACCTGCACGATCATGCCGTCAACCGGACGCTCCATCAGAAACTGATTAGGTGCCGTCGCACCGAATGGACCTTTCGCGGCGTAGAAGATCCCAAAGCCCGCGCTTGCAGCGGCATCTGACACAAGCTCCGTAGCTTCCTGGAAGGAATACGGCACGAAGAAGCGAACGACCTCACCACGGTCGTTGATATCGCCACCGAATTCAGTCGCCAGCGCGTTCTCGATGGACATCCGCTGGAGCTGCCACTTGCCGTCGACCAGTTGAAAGCCAACGACGTCCTGATCTGCAACGAGACGGAAGCGGATCTCCTCCTCGGCCTCACTGAAGTAATTGGGGTCGTTCTTAGCGAACGCAGCGAAGAAATCCTCGGCAGTAGTGCCCTCGTCGAGGACGGACGACACAAAGCGACGGAGCATTTTGCCGTCGGCGCTTTCGATGCTAACAAAGTTCATGGTTTTGCTCCTAGGCAAGGCCGGCGCAAAGACACGCACGTTCCACCCTACCCACGCCTAAATTTTACCATAAAAAGCGACTAAAACAGGACGTTTAAGGGCTAAAAGTCGTGCTTTTAGCCCCAAATGGACGAAAAACCTAGGGTTTGCCTAGGTTTGGGGAGCTATCGCAGTGCGGCCACCACTTGCTCCACATCTGCCTGGGTGTCGTACCCGAGCGCTGCTTCGTTCGCTATTTCCTGGTAGCCCTGGAGATCCTCCGTTGCGGTGCTCGTAGGGAGGGCCGCCGCGACGATCACCTTCTGCTGTTCCTGGGTGATGTTGCTGGCCAGTGCTGCAACCACCAGCTGATATTGTTCCCTACTGATGTCGTAGCAGCCACTGACCAAGGACTCCAGGATGCGTTTTGCGTTAGCGGCTAGGTCGCCCTGGGTGAAGTGGACACCAGAGATTGTGATGATCTGCATTGCAAGCTCCTTGCTGATTGGGAACCCAGTGTAGCACGAAGTTCCTACGACAGCGTGTTGTTACAAAACATCAGTGCAGTGGTTCCAGGATAGGGTAGCTGTGATTGTAGCTACCCTCCAACGTTCCAGCTACATTGAAGCGCCACGCCATCTCCCAAGCATCGTCGTTGAGGCGGACGAGGTCTCCGTACTCGTCGCTCGCATAGCCGAATAGCTGCCCAGTTGTTCCAGTGTGC
>JASLDA010000201.1 GCA_030151745.1 Chitinophagaceae bacterium
TCCACTACGCCGAGCGTTACCGTATAAGTGCCCGAGCTGGCGTAGGCATGCAGGATCGGGGACGTGAAGCCATGGAAACCGTCGCCGAAATTCCAGTCGTAGCTCGCGAACCCGCCCGGAACGCTGCTGAACGATGCCGGTGTGCCCGCGCACACGGGCGAGCTGTTGCCGATGGAAAGCGGCGTATGCACGGTCGTCTGCTGTACGGTCTTGGTGCAGCTGATCGTACTGTCGATATAGGTCATCGACAGCGTGACGATATGCGGGCCGCCATTCAGGTAGCAATGCGGGCCAGGGTTCTGGCCGGTGGCCGGCGCCGTGGTATCGCCCCAATCCCAGGAATAGCTCACATATGAGCTGTTGCCGTAGATCAGGCTGGTATTCGTCACGCTCAGGCAGCCATTGCAGCCGAGCTTCCAGGTGAATTGCGGCTGGATGGGAACTATGGCGGTCGTCGCGGCGCAGTTCCCGGTGCAGGAAGCGGGATTCGGAGACGGCGGACCGACGCAGAAGGTCACGCAGTAGATACCCGCAAGCGAGTACGGGTGCGTAATCGGCACGCCCGAGGCCCCGGGAGCGGTAGAGCCGTCTCCGAAGTCCCAGGTCAGCGTGCTTCCTCCGGGGTTGAGCGTCGTGGCCGTAAAGGAATACAGGTTGCAGCCAAGCCGCGTATTGTTCGTGATAACGGGCTGGTTGATATCGGGGCAGCAGATATTCTTGACCAGGAAGCCCACGCATTTCTGGCAGTTCCCGTACTTTACGATGACGCAGTAATTGCCCGGCGACGTCGCGTTGTACTGGTCGCTGAGCCCTGTTTTGGTAGTGGTTTGAACGATGGGCCCCGGAGAGACGCAGGTGCCTGTATGCCATTCGTAGGTAAACGTTCCGCTTGCCGGCTTCAGCACCTCTACTCCCAGCATCTCGGAGACGCCGGTGCTGGTGCAGATAGGCACGCCGCAGCTGACGGGCTGGATCGCGAACGGATCTTCCACCAGGTAGCTTGTCGTCGCGCTGCAGCCTCCGGCCGATGCGGAAACCGTATAAGTTCCGGCCGTCGTAATCCCGGAGAGTGTCTGGCTTGTGCTCCCCCCCGGGGTCCAGCTGTATGTCGCCCCGGGAGGAGCGCCGCCTGCCGTCAGGCCCTGCCCCCCGGGCTGGCAGATGTTGGCCGGGGTGGTGGTCACGCTCAGCAGGAATTTCGGGTTGATCGTAATACTGCTCAGCGCGGTCGCGGAGCCGCAGCCCGTACTGGCGCTCACCGTTGCCGGCCCCCAGGGGCCGCTGCCACCGCTGCCGTGCCAGAGGATCGTCGCAGGGCTGCCCCCCTGCCCTGCCGTAATGGTTCCCAGGCTTGCCGGGGAAACGCTCCACGTAATACTGGTTCCCGGGGGCAGCGTGCCGCCGGTCAGGCTGTAGCTGCCGCTGCCGTCCACGCAGACCGATGCAGGCCCCGTCACTGATCCTGCCGCGGCCCCGGTCACCGTTACCGCGCCGGCCGGCACGATACAGAACGGCGCCGCTCCCTGGCGCAGGCTGACCGTTATGGTTCCCGGCAGGGAACTGAATTGCGCGATCACGGAGTTTCCCTGGATCGTGGTAACGGCCAGGGGTTGGAACGTTCCCGAGCTGATCGTCCACTCGTAGTAATACCCCGCAGGAGCAGGCGTACTCATGGAATAGGTATAGGGATTATTCGCGCAGACCGTGGCCGGCCCGCTGATGCTGCCCGGGACCGGTGGCGCCACGACCGAAATGCTCGCGGACGCGGAAGCGTTGCAGGTATTCGATGCGGCATTCGTCGCGATGACGGTATAGGTGCCCGGCGTATTGAACACGGCGCTGAAAGTGCCTCCGCTGCCGCCGGGGCTTACTACTCCGGTCGTGGGAACGACGTTCCAGTTATATGTACTGGCGACGCTCGGGAAGAATCCAGCGTTGCTGCCGGCACAGACCGAAGCCTGGTTGCTGATCCCGAACTGCTGCCTCGGGTTGATCGTAATGCTGGACGAGCCTCCGCAGCAGATATGCTTGTCCAGCAGCGTCAGGCTGAGCTGGTATGTGCTGCCGGGGCTCGCCGCGCTCCAGTCGATCCAGGCCGTGTTGTTCTCCGGGTAGGTGCTGAGCAGGTTGTTTTCCACCGTGCTGGTGGTGGTATTCGTAAGGGTCCATGTGTAGTCGGTGCCGGGCAGGTAGGGCGCGGTATACATCGCCGGGCCGTTAAGGCAGGGATTGAGCGGGCCTGTTATGGCCGGGCTGACCGGGACTACCGGCACCGCTGCATAGCTGGTGCAACCCCCGCAAGTGACGCTGAGCTGGCCTTGGGGGCTGCCGGAGCCCCATTGTACCGTGATGGTATTACCGGAAGTGCTTACGGTGGTTCCCCCGACCGGGGTACCCCAGGATGCGCCCGTGCATCCGACCGCGGTGTAGGTTACGCGCTTGCCCGGGCAGACCGTGCTGATGCATTCGATCTTCAGGCTCCCGTTCGCCACCGTCACTTGCTTGCGCACGGTATCCGCACAGCAAGTGATGATCGAAGGCATATCGCCGTGGTTGGGCACCGGCACATAGGTGACGATACTCGAATAGGCCACCAGTGTAACAGTGTAGGTGCCCGCAGCGCTGAAAGCATGCACCGGGCTGGCGATCGCCGAGGTATTGGCCGCCCCGCTGGCCGGGTCGCCGAAATTCCAGGCATACATCGCCGTCCCGCCGAATGTGGTGGAGTTCGTAAAGCTTACCGCCGATCCGGGGCAGGCCCCGTTCGGGGTGAAGCTGAAATTGGCCACCGGCTTTTCTTTTACCGATACCTCGAGGCACTTCGTATAGCTGTTGCCGGCGCCGTCGCTGACGGTCAGGCTCAGCACATAGGTACCGGGCGCCGGCCAGACGATGCTTATCGAAGACGCGCTTGCCGAAGGGCTCAGCGAAGGCAGTGCAGGCCCGCCGAGCACCGCCCATGCATAGCTGGCCCAGGGACCCCCTGCCGCGGTATAAGTGTACTGCTCGCCCTGGCAGGCGCTGACGGGTATGCAGACCTTGCCGTTGCCGGTGCTGCCTCCCCCTGAAGCGCCGGAACGAGGTTTGTAGCAGTCCGGCTCGCGATACTGGATGGATACATCGTCGCAGCCCTGCGCCATGGCGCGGGCCGGGACGAAGAAGCAGAACACGCCTGTCAGACAGACGACAAGCAAACGCCAGAAGTTCATGACAGACAGAGTTTAATTGTTAGGAGTTGAAGACTTCCCGCCGGGGCAGCCGTCCAGGCGCTTTTCGTAGCAGACCTGCTTGTAGCAGACCGTGCAATCGGCGAACGTGATGACGTAGCGGATGCAGAAGCGGACGGTCGCGGCGCAGCAGCCTACCATGGGCGGCAGCGAGATGCTCGCATTGAACGGCGTGATCCCCGAGCCGCTCTTGGCGGGAGCGAACGCCCAGGACAGCGAATGCGTTCCGTTCCCCGACCCGGCCGCAGCCCCCAGGTTTCCGCCGAGGAAATTGCCGAAAGTCCGGCTGTCCTTGTTGCAGGGCATGCAGTCCTCGTTGTCCGGCGTGTATGCGAAATACGCCAGCTCCGCCGATACCGATTTAACGAGCTTCAGCGGCGTGGTGGTCACCGTGAGCGGCTGCGCCAAGCTCAGCGTATTCGTTCCCGGGCTGACCGTCGGAGATCCCGTCTGGATATTGACATACTTCGGGTCGCAGGCCTCGCATTTGCAGGCCTTCACCGGGATACAGGAATCTTTCGAGGCCTGCCAGAAGCTGTTACCCTGATCGGTGATCTGGGCGCCGATGCAGATATTGCTCAGGCCGGGCGGGGCGCTGACGGTACCGGTAACGGTAAGCTGGACGCCTGCCGGGATATTGGTGTTCAGCGGCGGCGCGAACGAGGTTACGACCGCTCCTGCGGGCATGCTGCTGGTGGCCAGAAGCGCAGTGAGCTTTGCCGCGCCGATGTTCGGGTTGGTCAGTGAAAAGCTGAAGGAATATACCCCCGGCGTCGACGTACATGAAACGGAGATCTTATCCAGCCGTATCGCATAGGTCGTCGAGGCAAAGGTGGAGGGATTGCTGGTGCCGAGGTTGGTTCCGACAGGCTGACCCATTGCATCCAGCGCCTGCACCGTCCATGCGAAACGGTTCACCTTACCCGGCGTTGCGGACAAAGGCAGGGAATTGCTCAGGGTGGTTTCCGTAAGGTTCGCCAGGTCCCTTGTCAGCAGGGGCTTTCCCTCGCTGACGACAGCCTGAACATCTTTGCCCTCGGGAATGGCCCAGACCCGCAGCCGGTACGTAAGGGCGCCTTCATATGCCGGTTCCACAGGCTTCCAGCTGAAGCGGATCCCGCTGCGGAAGCTCTCCTCGAGCTCAAAGCTCTGATCGGCCGGGCTCAGGTTGACGGGCGCAGCGTAGCTGGGCACGGAGACGGCTTCGGCAACCTGGAATTCCGTGCAGGCCTCTTCGCTGATGGGATTCCCGTCCAGGCCGTAGAAACGGGCGCAAAGAGCGTAGCCGCCCGGGTCCAGCTGGCTGCAGGCGGCCCAGGCCCGCGCCAGGACCTTTCCGTCAAACTGCATCTGGTTGCTGATACGGACCGGCACGCCCGCATCGGCCGTATTCCCGCAGCTGAGCTGACCGGCCTTGCGGATCTGCAGCACGATTACGGCTTCCGCACCCTCCGCAAAGCCCGATGCCACGGCCTGCAGCCGGAGGGATGAACCCAAAAGAGCGAGGTTCCCGGGCGGGGCCGGAAGCCCGGGGGGCACATCCAGCTTTAGAATCTGAACCTGCCTGGGGAGGGCCTGCGCCAGGCCGGACCAGGTCAGGAGCGCGGCGGCAGTCAATTGCGCAATCAAGAAACGGATACGCATGGATCCTGGAGTTGCGTCCCGTAAAGGACGATGATCAGATACCTCGGGCTGTTCCCTGCTCTTCGGCAGCCAAGATAGTATCCGAACCCCAGAACACTTAACAATATCTTATTAAATAACAATAAATCACACTAATTTCCAATTGCTCACCAACCCATTTCCAAATACACGAAACTGAAAATGAATATATTATAAACCAAACCCACCATGAAGAAATCTTAAAAAAGATCATTTTCCATGGCGGATTCTCCCGGTGTTTCGCGGAAATCCGAAGTCGATCCGGTAGTAGAAGAGCGGCAGGAAACCGAGCTGGTAGGTTTCATAGAATGGATAGACTCCCTGCGCCGCCAGGTCGAGGCTATAGGTAAGGCTGAGAATATTCTTCACGCCCAGCACATTGACCAGGTCGACGGCTATTTCGTGCGTAGCCCGGGGCCTGTTGATGCGGATACCGGCCCGGAGGTCCAACCGGAAGTAATCGCGGAAGCGCGCCGAATTCCGCAGGCTGTCGATGGCCACGAAATCGCCCAGCGCATTTGAAGCGGCGGTGTCGGGGACGGAATACAGGCGGCCGCCTGCCCAGGTGAGCTTCAGGCCGGTGATCAGCGTCGTATTGGCCCCCAGTCGGGGCTCGTACCCGGCGAGAACGTTGGCCGCGAAACGCCCGTTGTAATCGGTGCTCCGGCGAACGCCGTCGTTCCCGACATAGGTGCTGTTATAGACGGAGCCGGTAAATAGCGCATACCAGCCGTTATGGAAACTTCGCTCCAGGCTCAGCTCCAACCCGTAGTTGTCGCCGGTTCCCGCATTCTTCATACTATCGGGAAAAACCCGGGAGAAGGAGCTTCCCTGATTGATCAGGCTGAACGAAGAGCCTGCCCGCTTCTCGATCGGGATATCGAACAGGTGCTGGTAGTAGGCTTCGGCACGGAGCCGGAATACACGGCTGGCAGAATAGTCGTAGCCGGCAACCAGGTGATGACTGCGTGTAAAGCCCATTTCCGAATTGAAGTGGTAGTCGGCAGGACTCTGCGACAGGTGCGCGAAATACTGGTACAGGGCCTGCATCTGCGAATGAAGCCCGTAGCCCAGGCTCAGCGTATGTTGCGGGTGCAGGTTGTAGCGCATGCTCAGCCGCGGCTCGACCGAGGCCGCCCCGTTATGGCTGAGATATTGTGCATGGACGCCGCCCACCAGGCTAAGCTTGTCCGTAGGCCGGAACTTGTACTGGATATAGCCCTGCAGCAGGCTTGTGCTGCCGCGAAAGTCCAGGCGGTTCTCCCAATCCTGCCGCGTAGGCGGGTACTGCCGGCTGGAGTCGATATAATCCATCAGGTACACGTTCGCAAGCAGACCGGCCTTGATGGTATGACGGGCGCTGAGCTTGCGGACCGCATACAGGTGCGTGTTCCAGGCCTTGGTCAGAAAGCGGTAGCCCAGTATCGGCTTCAGGCTGTCGACTTCATAATCGGCGTTGCGGAATACCTTGTCGTGATTGGCAAAAATATCGCCGGCGGAGAATGCGCTTACCAGCTTCAGGTAAAAGTTCCGGTTGAAGGTATGCGTATAGCTGAGACCGCCGAATGCGGTGTTCGATGTGAAATACTGGTCCCGGTCCGATTCGCCGTACAGCTCCTGGCTGGGCTCGGTAAGCTTGCTCACGATGAGATCGATGCTGCTGAGACCGCCTACGCCGAAAAAGGAGAGATTGCCCTTCCGGCCGACGGGGATATTCACCTTGAAGCTTAGATCCTGGTAATTCGGAACCGAGCTCGTGCCTATCTTGATATTGAGGCCTTCGAAGATCTTCAGCGTGGAATATCGGTACGCCACGAGGAAGCTTGCACCATGCCTGGACAGCGGCCCTTCGGCGCACAGCTCCGTCCCCAGGAAGCCGAACTGGGCGGTCATCTCGTAGCGGTCTTTGTTGCCATTGCGCATTTTAAGATCAAAGGCCGCGCTGATGCTGTTGCCGTAGTCGGCGGGGAAGGCCCCGGTCAGGAAATCGCTGTTCGCGAGCGTCTTATTGTTGAGCATGCTCACCGGCCCGCCTGAGGTGCCCGGTATGGCAAAGTGGTTGGGGTTCGGGATATCGACCTCTTCGATGCGCCAGAGCAGGCCGGCCGGGGAATTTCCCCGCACGATGATATCGTTCCGCGAATCGTCCGCGCCCTGCACCCCTGCGAAGTTGGAAGCCATACGTGCGGGATCGGCGCGGCTGCCGGCATAGCGCTCCGTTTCCTGCACATCGAAGCCGCGTGTGCTGACGATGGCCATCTCGTTCTGAGTCCGGCGCTGCACCACGACAACCTGCTCCTGCAGTTTTTGTACCGATTCCTGCATGAGCAGATCCAGCAAGACTTCCCTGCCGGACGTGACGAGCACATCCGGAACTCGCTGCTCCTGGTAGCCCGGGTAGCGGAAGAGTATGGTCTGCTTGCCGACGGGAATCGAGTCCAGAACATAGTAGCCTGCGGAGTCCGTAATGGCGGCCCGAGCCGGGGTAGCGGGCAAGGCGACCACAACGCCTTGCAGCGGTATATGCGTCTCCCGGTCGGAAACCTGGCCTTTGATACGCTGGAGCAGCTGAGCCCGTGCTGAGACGGAAATGCAGATAAGAAGCGCTGTTGCGTAGACGGGTTTCATAGGCTGGAATGTCGGGACACGAAAGCTACGACATGCAGGCGGGGAATCGGAGCCCCTGAGCGGGTTGCCGGCAGGGTGCTATTTTTACCGGCGATGAAAAAGCTCATTTACCTGTCCGCAATCCTTACGGGACTCGCGGCCTGCAATAATCCCGTCACAATGAAACAAGCAGGCGACCAGAACACGGCGTTCGACAGCTACAAGTCCCGCTTCATGGAAGCGTTCTGGCAGGTATTTCCCACTTGGGCCAGCTCGCAGGGATATCATAAATACGACAGCCTGCTCGGCATTTCGGATTCCGCCACGCTCGGGGCCATGGTCGGCTTCGCGAATGCGGAGCTCGACTCCCTGCACCGGTTCCGCCCGGAGGGACTGTCGAGCAACAATCGTACGGACTATCACATTATGGAAGATCAGCTGAAGGGCATCGTCTGGCGTGTGAAAGAGCTGAAAGACTGGGAATGGGACCCCTCGGGTTATAATGTCGGCGAAACCTTCGCCAGCATGCTCAACAACGACTACGACAGCCTTGATAACCGGCTGCGAGCCTTCGCAAAGCGCCTCAGGCAGGTGCCGGCCTACTACGCGACGGCAAAGGCGAACATCAAAAACCCGACGCTGGAGCATACCGCGCTCGCCATCGAGCAGAACGAAGGCGCGCTTTCCGTCTTCACGGGCGACCTCCCCGCCGCCCTCTCGAAATCCGGGCTGAGCGCCGCCGAGAAAACGCAGCTGCAGGCCGCCGCAGACTCGGCAGTAGCGGCCATACGCTCCTATGCTGCCTGGCTAAGGGCACTGAAGAATCCCACCCCGCGCAGCTTTCGCCTGGGCCGCGAGCTGTATGCCAGGAAATTCGGGTTCGACATCCAATCGCGCTATACAGCGGACGAGATCTTCGACAAGGCCGTCAGGCATAAGCAGGAGCTGCACACGGAAATGGCGAAGCTGGCCCGCCAGCTCTGGCCCAAATACATGGGCAACGAAGCCGTTCCCGCAGACTCGCTCCAGATGATCCGGACCGTCATCGACAAGATCTCGCTGAATCATGTAAAGCCCGATTCCTTCCAGGCCGCTATCGAGGCCCAGCTGCCGGTGCTGCAACAGTTCGTGAAGGATCATGACCTGCTTTATATCGATCCGAAAAAGCCCCTGGTCGTACGCCGCGAGCCTGCGTATATGGCGGGCGTGGCCGGCGCCAGCATCAGCGCCCCCGGCCCTTACGATAAGAACGGGAATACATACTACAACGTCGGCTCGCTCAACGGATGGCCGGCAGCGCAGGCGGAAAGCTACCTGCGGGAATACAATCACTACATCCTGCAGATCCTGAACATCCATGAAGCCATTCCCGGCCACTATACCCAGCTCGTGTACGCCAACCAGAGCCCGAGCCTGATCAAATCGATTTTCGGCTCCTCTTCCATGATCGAAGGCTGGGCCGTGTACGCGGAACGGATGATGCTCGAAGAAGGATACGGCAACAACGAGCCGGAGATGTGGCTCATGTACTACAAATGGAACCTGCGCAGCACCTGCAACACCATCCTGGACTACAGCGTGCATACCGGCAACATGAGCAAGGAACAGGCGCTGCACCTGCTGATGGACGAGGCGTTCCAGCAGCAGGCCGAGGCCGAAGGCAAATGGAAGCGCGTCAGCGTAACCCAGGTGCAGCTTTGCTGCTATTTCACGGGGTATACGGAGATATACGACTTCCGCCAGGAGCTGAAAGCGAAGCAGGGCAAGGATTTCAAGCTGAAAGCGTTTCATGAGCGCTTCCTCGGTTACGGCAGCGCTCCGGTAAAGTATATCCGGGAGCTGATGCTTCAATGAGGCTTGCCGGATGCGCCGGGCCGGGGCCTGCTCCTGGTTTTCATGCTCCCCGCAGTTCAAAAAAACTTGCATGTTGCCGGCTTGAGAAAGGCCCCTACTTTGCAAAGCGAACTGCTCCGGCGCAGGCTTGCGTTTGCAAGCGCGGCCGGCCGTTCGCCGATTCGACAATTCAGCTAAGAATGCAGCAATTCAGCTTTCCCTACGAGCTCAGCCTGAAGTCCCAGCTCCCGGGCGATGTGCAGGCCTTGATCGGGGCCGCGGAAAAGGCCTCCGAAAAGGCATATGCGCCTTATTCCCGGTTTAAGGTCGGCGCGGTGCTGCTGCTCGCGGACGGCTCGACGATCTCCGCGGCCAACCATGAGAACGCGGCGTTCCCCGCCGGGATATGCGCGGAGCGTGCCGCGCTCAGCCAGCACGATATGCATGGCAAGCTTGCGATCAATGCCATCGCTATCGCCTACCAGGCAGTCGGCGGGAAAGACGACGGACCGCTGTCGCCCTGCGGCATCTGCCGGCAAAGCATCCTGGAAGCCCAGCTTCACCAAGGCAGCCCTATCAAGGTATATATGGCCGCCCCGGACGGGGAGGTCGTCCTGGTCGAGGACGCCAGCGACCTCCTCCCCTTCCATTTCAGCGGGAGGTTTCTCTGACAACCGGTTTACGGAGCCCTCCAGCTCTTCAAGGTGTCACCTCCAATGGAGGTGACACCTTAGTACCGGGTCTCCAGCATCAGATCCAGCACATGCCGGGCGATGGCATCCCAGTTATAGCGCTGGTAGAAGGCCCCGGGAATTTCCGGCTGCCGCTTCATGGCCTGGGGAATGGCTGCGGCATAGGCGTCCCAGTTGCCGTCCGGACAGACGATCAGGTTGGGACCGCAGGCCTCGGGGAGAATGCCGGCCGAACCGTTTTCCGTGCTGATCACGATCTTGTTATAGGCCAGCGCCTCGATCGCTTTTGTCTTGATGCCTCCGCCCGTGGTAACCGGGTTCAGCATCAGGTCGCAGGCCCGGATAAGGAGGTCCAGGTCTTCCACATACCCCAGGTACCGCACGGCACCCTTCGTAGCCGCTATTTCTTCCTGCAGCGGCTCCGGCAGGCCTTTCCCGGCAATGAGGATCTCGCAGCGGAAGCCTGCCGCCTGCAATCGGGGCAGCACTTCGCTCAGGATATGACCGGTGGCCAGCGCATTGGGCGCATAGCTCTGCATGCCCAGGAAATACAACCAGGGCAGCTCCGGATCCAGGCCCAGCTCCCCGGCCAGCTGTTCCCGCGCCGCCGCCCGGCCTTTCGGCGGGGCCTTCAGCGGGGTGCCGTAGGGGGCCAGGTGGCATTTCTCCGGCCGCAGATTATATGCCGCCACCGCATGATCGCAGTCCTCCGGCGTAATGAAGAAGATACCGTCCGCTGCACGCATCGCGTACCGCTCGTACATGTGAAAGATGCGCCACCAGGGCTTTCCAAGCAGCCGGAATCGCATGGCCTCTATATTCTGGCTGCGCAGCACCCAGGGGATCCGCAGCTTCCGCGACAGCGCAACGGCCAGCGGGGCCATGTACGGATGCTCGCAGAAAATATGGGTGGCATCGTAGCGCCGGGCCATCCCCACGGCCCTGCGGTAACCATACAAGGGGATGTAGCGGTTTGGCTTCGCGGGAAAGAAAGGATGCATCACGAAGCTGAACGCCTCGTCCCCCTCGTTGTCCCGGGTGCCCAGCACATGGTCCTGGCAAAGCCGTCCCAAGGCATCATGCATGGAAACGATGCTCCAATGCCCGCCGCTGCTGGGAGGAAGTATGCGGTACGGAGCGATCGTGAGAATACGGCAGGCGGCGGGGACCATAGGCTGCAAAGTAAGGATTCGGATCGCATGCCCGGGCATGGTACTTTTGCAGCCAGGACCGGGTAGATTCCGGCCTGCAGTGTACAGACGCCATTGGACGCAGGATTCAGGGGTTGTCGGAAAAAGGAGTATGATATGCGTATTCTAATGGTTTGCCTGGGGAATATCTGCCGTTCCCCCATTGCCGAAGGAGTTCTAAAAGCCAAAGCCGCGGCCGCCGGGCTGGACTGGCACATCGACAGCGCCGGCACCGAAAAATATCATATCGGGAAGCCCCCGCACCCCTTCTCGCAGAACATCTGCAGCCGGCATGGGATCGATATCTCGGCCCAGCGCGCACGCCGTTTTACACCCGCCGATCTCACCGGTTACGACCTGGTGTATGCGATGGCCGACGATGTGCTGCGCGAGATCCGCCGCATTTCCGGTCCTAAGGCCGACTACAGGCACGTCAAGCTGTTCCTCGATGAGCTGGAGCCTGGCTGCGGCAGATCCGTACCGGATCCCTGGTACGGCGACGAGGAAGGTTACGCCGGCGTCTACGATATGATAGACGCCACCTGCGATGCCATCCTAAAAAATCATGGTCCGGCAACCGCTTTTCCCGCCTGATTTGCTTAACATCGCAGCCGTCTTTTCCGGGAGCTCCTTCGCTTCCGCATGTATTCCAGTATGTCCATGAAGCCGTCCATTCCCCAGGGCACCCGCGATTTTTCGCCCGCCGAGGTCCGCCGCCGCCAATATATTTTCGATACGCTCCGCGACATTTTCGAGCGCTATGGCTTTCAGCCGCTGGAAACCCCGGCCATGGAGCAGCTCAGCACCTTGATGGGCAAATACGGCGAGGAAGGAGACCGGCTCATTTTCAAGATCCTCAACAACGGGATGCATGAAAGCAAGAAGAAAGACACGCTGAACGAGGAATGGGGCCGCCTCCTGGAAAAGCCCTACAATACGCCGCTGATCACCGAACGGGCGCTGCGCTACGATCTGACGATTCCCTTTGCCCGTTTCGTGGTGATGCGGCAGAACGAGCTCGCATTCCCGTTCAAGCGCTACCAGATGCAGCCCGTATGGCGCGC
Organism: Chitinophagaceae bacterium; assembly: GCA_030151745.1. Taxonomy (GTDB): domain Bacteria; phylum Bacteroidota; class Bacteroidia; order Chitinophagales; family Chitinophagaceae; genus UBA1952. The sequence continues at coordinate 12,276 of JASLDA010000201.1, forward strand.
CGACCGCCCACAACGGGGCCGCTACCGAGAGTTCTGGCAGTGCGACTGCGACGTGGTAGGCAGCGGCTCCCTGCTGTACGAGGCCGAGCTGCTTTGCATATACCGCGGCGCTTTTCACGCCCTCCGGATGCCGGGCGTGACGGTGAAGATCAACAGCCGCAAGCTGCTGGCGGCGCTGGCGGAAGTCTGCGGCGCGCCGGATCGGATGCTGAGCATTACCGTAGCCCTGGACAAACTGGATAAGATCGGCTGGGACGGCGTCAAGGCGGAGCTTGAGCAGCGCGGCATTACCACAGCAGGCATAGAGACCATCCACCGTATAATAAGCATACGCGGCAACAACGAGGAGCTGCTGACGGCCCTGGACGAGACTCTGGGCAAAACCGATATCGGAGCCGCCGGAATCGGGGAGCTGCGCAGCACTCTAGCCTACCATGAACAGCTGGCCGAGGCCGACTGGGATTCCGAGCTCAGGGTTGACATCAGCCTGGCCCGCGGCCTGAACTATTACACAGGTGTCATCATGGAGGTCACTACCAGCGCCGTGACCATGGGCTCTATCGGCGGCGGCGGGCGCTATGACGACCTGACGGGGCTCTTCGGCCTCAAGGGCCTCTCGGGCGTCGGCATTTCCTTCGGCATCGACCGCATCTACGATGTGCTGTTGGAGCTGAACCTGTTCCCCGAGACGCTAGCACCGGGTGCAAAGGTGCTGGTGCTGAATTTCGGCGGCGAGGATGAGCGCTACGCCCTGGGCGTTCTCAAAGCGCTCCGCAATGCGGGGATCACTTCGGAGATCTACCCCGAGCCGGCCAAGTTCGACAAGCAGATGAAATACGCCAACAAGCGGGGCGTGCCATATGTGATCATCGCCGGCGAAACCGAGCGGGAAGCCGGAATGCTGGCGCTGAAGGATATGCAAAGCGGCGGACAGCAGAGCTTGAGCCTGGAGGGGGTTATTGGGAGCTTGCAGTAGCCAATAGCCAATAGGCAATAGAATAGGCAATAGGTAATTTGCAATAGGCAATGGATCCTTAGCTTATAAAGTTGGGGGAGGCCTTTGCTTGTCGCGTATTGTGGCTGTAATGAAGCGCGCAGTCATGGTTTATATACAACAGCATTCACTAGGTATGTGCCGCGTGCGGCTCCTGGCAAAGTAAAAGGCCGCCCTTCAGGACGGCCTTTTACTCTAAACGCGGTTTTCGGCTTTCGCATCAGCGGTAGTAGTTCTTCGCTTTTCCGGGGAAGAAGCTCGGGCACTTGGTCTGGATATATTCCTTGATATTGCCCAGGGCGCTGAAATAAATAGCTACGTTCAGGCCGCAGAAATAGTACCAGTCGTTCTGCTTGGAATCGCCGCGCTGGTACTTGTAGTTCGGATAGTCCCCTTCCCAGTCGGGCCTTTCGTTGCCGCGAAATGAGAGATTCGCCGCCTGCGTGCCGCGATAGGCTTTGAGCGTATCCATATTCACATAGGAGCGGCTTACATCGTCCAGGTAATCGGTCGCCGTGTAGCGGAGCCCCACTTCGGTAGTGATGACGAGGGTCTTGCCGATCAGGAACTTCAGACCGCCGCCGAAAGGAAAAGCGACGTTGACGAGCTTATACTCCTTACGGTCGGGATACTGGGCAAGGCCCTGGCCTTCCGTGCTGAGCGGGCGGAGAAACACCTTATCGCCGTTAGGCGTCGTGGTATAGGGATTGTAATAGAACAGCGCCACCCCGCCGAAG
>JASLDA010000214.1 GCA_030151745.1 Chitinophagaceae bacterium
CTTCCCGAATGCTTTCGTACCCGCCAGCGCTACCGAGCTGAACCGTGCGTTCCGCCCGATTACCACAGGTGTTCACAGGATCAACAACTTCCGCATTATGAACCGCTGGGGCCAGGTGATCTGGGAATCCAAGGAAGAGCGCGGCGGCTGGGACGGAACCTATCGCGGAGTTCCGCAGGATATGGGTACCTACTACTATTACATAAATTATCGCTGCGAGAACCGCAATGTTGAAGATCAGGGAGAATTTATCCTGATACGCTGATAGGCCTTACCACGAATACAAAGCCATTTAGACTCGCCGAGTTTAAATGGCTTTGTTGTTTTCAGGCATGGAAGTGCAGGAGCTGCCGGGATAAGTTGTAAGACACAGGGGATTCCGCATCGATTATCGCTGCCCGGATAAGAATAATCGAGCCTCCGGAGCATTTTAGTAGTAAGATAACAAATCAATAATCAGCTCCGAAAATCGAGAAGCGGTTCCGCTGCCTGGAGTTACTTCCCATTTTTATATTGAAAAGCAGTTGAGAAAATGTTTTGTTTTATTTTCTGTGTTATTGATTTGTTGCCAGTCGAAAGGCTGTCGCTCTCCGGACACCGTTTTTTAACGGTATTGTCTCGAACGAATTCTAATTTCGAGCGAGATACGGCTCGCGAATGAAAATATTTATATTTGTATTTATTTACTTTCTGTCTGTTTTCCAGCTCCGGGGACAGATACTTATAAGCGAAGGTTTTGATGCAGCGAGCTTTCCGCCGGCAGGCTGGACTGCCGGGACCGGAGGGACGGGTAGCATCCAGGCCGCCTGGTCCCGGGTGGGGAATGGTGCCAACGTCGCAAACACTCCGCATTCAGGCGCGGGGCAGGCAAAGCTGAATGCCTACGATGCTCAAAACGGCACCGCGACGTTGATAACGCCGGCGCTGAACTTTTCTTATACCTCCGGCTTCATGCAGGTATCCCTTTGGGTGTACCGGGAAAGCTCTTATCCCACAGCCGCATATGCAGGCGAGGGGGTGACCGTATCGGTGAACACGGCGGCTTCGGCGACGGGGGCCAGCAGCCTTGGATTTATACCGCGCAACAGCTCGAATGCGCCTGCTGTTGCCGCGAACGGATGGTATCAGTACTCATTTGTGGTCCCGGCCAGCTTTAACGGCAGTGCCAATTATGTGATCTTTTCCGGAACCAGCGCTTACGGAAGCAATTTCTATATCGACGATATCGAGATCAGCCACCTTGAGCCTTGCAGCGGGATGCCCAACGGCGGCGGAGCCATTGCCTCCGCAGACTCCCTATGCGCTTCCACACCGCTGGTGCTGAACGATACCAGCATCGGCTTATCCGGGGTCACTTATCAATGGCAGTCCGCCCCTGCGGGCAGCGGCAGCTGGAGCAATATTCCCGGCGCTACCACGGTACCCTATACGCTTGCGGGAGGGATCAGCGCCGCTACGGATTTCAGGCTGCTGGTCACCTGCACCGCCTCTTCGCTTACGGGCATTTCCACCCCGGTAAAGGTCGGTGTAAAGGTCTTCTATAACTGTTATTGCATATCCGGGTCCAATTTTGCCGAGGACAACATCGCGCAGGTGACTATAGGCACGGGATTCGTAAATCCGGCCGCTCCGCCTATGCCGCCGACCGGAAATCCGGCCGCGACGTCGAAGTACACGGACTATACCAACCTCAGTGCTGTGGACGTAGTGCCGGGCGGCAATATGCCGTTTACGGTAACACAGTTCAACCTAAGCAGCTACTGGACCTGCGGCCTTGCCGTATTCGGAGATTTCAACCACAACAGCAGCTTCCTGGATCCGGGGGAAACGGTTTTCGGTCCTGCCGCAGGCCCGGCTACCGCGGGAGCCCCGACTTGGAGCGGCACCCTGGCTATACCGGCTACGGCGCAGCCCGGGATCACGCGCCTGCGTTTTGTGCTTGTCGAGCGGACGACGAGTATCAATCCCTGCAATATATTCAACTGGGGAGAAACGGAAGACTACCTGGTAAACGTCATTTCCCCCATGCCGCCGGCGCCGGCGCTAAGCAGCAACAGCCCGGTCTGCGAAGGGCAGCAGCTGAGGATCACGGCTTCTATCCCCTCTTACTACCCGAACCCGGTTTACACGCTCAGCGGCCCTTCCATCCCGGCGGTGACGAGCACGACGGGCATATTCGATATCACTGCCGCCTGCGCCAATACCGGAGCTTTTACAGTGACCGTCACCTCGCAAAACCTCACAAGCCCGGCTTCGACCACCAATGTACAAATCAATTGCGTGCCGGCGATTTCCGTGGGCGGAGCTACGGCACCGTCGAATTGCCTGGTGAACGACGGCTCGTTCCTGCTGAGCGGGCTTAGCCCGGCCACCGGCTATACGCTCTATCTGCGCAAGAACGGTACCCCTCCGGTAATAAGCCGTTCCATTGTTTCCGACGCCGGCGGGACGTTTCTGGTAAGCGGGCTGGGTGTCGGCAGCTACGATTCGGTCTTTGTAACTACTGCCGCCGGCTGCGCATCGAATGCGGTCATGCAGCCGCTCGTGATCCCGGCAACGACGCCGCCTACCGCGCCGAATATCATCGTCTTCCCATATCCCATCTGCCAGGGCTCGACGGTTACCCTGAGCATCGGCAATCCCGTTGCAAACGGGAAATACGTCTGGACCGGGCCCGGCGGCTATGCCGATACGGGCAGCAGCGTCCAGGTAGTGAATTTCAATCCGCTGACCAATGGGACATATGCCGTAACGCTTACCGTCGCCGGCTGCGCCTCGGCGCCCTCGAGCGCGAGCCTGAATATGCTGATCCCGACGTCGCGCCCGGTTCGCAACAACGTCACCTATTGCCAGTACGATACCACAGTCCTGCCGATGACGGCCCGGACGCAGCCCGGCTATTTGGTGGAATGGTTCGACACCTGCTCGGGCGGCCCGGGCTGCAATGACGGAATCCGTTCCCGCGGCTCCACGCTCGCCAATCCCAACCCGCCGACTCCGAATACCAATATCCCCGGCATCGTAATGTGGCTCGTGCGGCAGACCGCGCCCAACGGCTGCCCCAGTGGGTACGACTCCGTTTACGTCCGCGTACTTCCGCAGCCCTTGCCGCCGGCCAAGGCCGTAGACTCCGTTTGCCAGTACGATGTGGTTGCGCCATTGACCGTCCAAGGGACGAATGTCAAATGGTTTACGACACCTACGGGCGGAACCGGTACCAGCACGGCCCCGGTTCCCGTGACGACCGTTCCCGGCACCTATCATTTTTACGCATCTCAAACCAGCGCGGAAGGCTGTGAATCGCCCCGGACCCAGATCACGCTGATCGTAAAGCCTAAGCCCCAGCCGCCCTCGGTGAGCTCGCCGGTGAACCTATGCCAGGGCGATCCGCCCTACCAGCTCAACGCCATCGGCCGCGACCTGCTATGGTACACCCTGCCCAATGGCGGGATCGGGGTTCCCGTGGCGCCTGCGATCAATACGTCCTATGAAGACTCCTTCTTCTACTACGTCACCCAATCGGTCAATGGTTGCGAAAGCGACCGGGCCCTGCTCTCGACCTATATCCGCTACAAGCCCAACGGTGTGATCACCGCCGCGGGCCAGTCGGTGTGCCAAGACGGCCTGGATACCTTCTTCTACTACGGCAACGGCCGCCCGGATGCGGAATACCACTGGTTCGCGCCGCTCAGCTCTACGTTCGTCTCCGGGGAAAACACGCCCGGCCCGGTGATCATCGCCTTCGATACCGCGGGTACGTCCACCGTACAGCTGATCGTCAACAACAAGGGCTGTATCTCCAAGCTGCTTGCCGCGCCTATCACCGTGCGCCCGCTGCCGGAGATCTCCTTCATCAACCGCCAGGATGCCTG
>JASLDA010000297.1 GCA_030151745.1 Chitinophagaceae bacterium
CAGGATTATGTCGCTGTCCCGGTTGTTGCGGAAAGCTTCCGCCAGCCAGGCCAGACTTTCCACAGGCCTGCCGTTGAAGGTCCGTACGATCTTGTTCCTTACGTCATGGTAGCCGACATTGCTTTCATCCGGCAATACGGATGAGAGGAGCACGATCTGCCGGGCCGTATCCGCATTGAGCACCTGCCCGTAGTAGTAATAGCTCAGCTCCGGGTTTTTATATGCCCAATAGCCGTCGTTACGGAAATAGTAGTAGCTCGGCGTCGTAAACACGAAGCCGTTCTCGATATAATACTTAGGCTCGAGCTCGATCTTATCGACGAGGCGCACCGCCGTATGCCGGTAACGCAGGGGGACCTGCAGCTCCATGGTGGAGTCGCGGCGCAGCACCTCGAGCCGGATGGTGTCGTTCCGGCTGTGCAGCTGCAGCGCGGTCTCGAAGCCGGTGCGAAGCTGCTGCTGCATCACGATGCTGCCGTCGTTCTCCACGACGGCCCCGTCCACGCGAAGAAGCACATCGTCGGGGAGCAGGCTGCCGTATAGGGCCGAGCGCTGATGCACGGCATTTATCAGGACGCCGCTCACGGTATCCGCGACTCCGTAACACTTGCGCAGGGCGGGGTTTTCGAGCTTCTGCCATTTCAGGTAGAGCGGCACCGGGCCGTCGTAGCGGCCGTCGTCATCCACGTCCTTGAGGAAGCTGCGCACTACGGGAGTCGGGATCATGTAGCCGATGCCCTGGCTCTGGCTGCGGCCCTGGAACGCTACGCCGGCCAGCTTCCCGTCCAGCAATACCGGCCCCCCGCTGTTGCCGGGGTTGATCGCCGCGTCGATCTGGACCGCCAGGTTGTTGTGGTCGCTGTAGGAGTAGTCGGTGGCTTCGATCCGGCTGACGATGCCCGAAGTAATGCTCAGATCGTCCCCGCCGGTCGGGAAGCCGTAGGCGGCGACGCGCTGCCCGATCTGCGGCAGCTCCGCCAGCTGGAGCGGCGCCGCCCTGCTGAAAAAGCGCGCATCGTCCACTTTAAGGATCGCCAGGTCGTACTCCGGGGCGATGTATTGCACGTAGGCGATGTACTTACGAGAATCCTTGGCCTTGCGCACTTCGATGAACTCGCCGAACTCTACCACGTGCGCGCAGGTGAGAATACGGTTGCTGTCGATGATGGCCCCGGAGCCGGAGCTCTTCTCCGCCGCGCTGCGCTGCCAGGGCTGCGTGAAGTCGTATTGCTGCTTGGTAACAAAGATCTTCACTACGGCGCGCTCCGGCCCCTCCTCCGCGGCCTGGCTCCGGACAGTGCAGAGCAGGAGCAGCAGGAGGCCGTAACGCAGCCTGTGATACAGATATCCGATCATGGCTCAAAATTACCGGATCGCGCCCCGGTAGCTTTTTAAGCATTGTTATAAAACCAGGGCCTGCGGAAACCTATGACCGCGGATTTCACAGCCTGCATTCTTCGCATTGGCCTAATTTCACGCCATCCCCTCAAACGCCGATGTTTTGAAAGCGATCATTCCTGTAGCAGGAGCGGGCACCAAGCTCCGCCCGCTGACATATACGCAACCTAAAGCCCTGATCCCTATTGCCGGGAAGACCATCCTTTCCGTCATTATCGACCAGTTGCTGGAAGCCGGCGTAGACGATTTCGTATTCGTCATCGGCTACCTCGGCGAGAAGATCCAGCGCTATATCAGCCGCACCTACCCGCAACTGAAGTACACGCTGGTCACCCAGAGCGACCGCCGGGGAACGGGCCACGCCATCTGGCTTACCCAGGACGCGGTCGGCGACGAAGAGGTGGTGATCGTGCTGGGCGATACGATCTGCGACTACAATGTCCGCGACCTGCTGGCCAGCGAGGTCAGCATGATCGGGGTCCGTAAGGTGGACGACCCCCGCTCCTTCGGGGTCGCCGAGCTGGATGTGCAGGACCAGGTGCTGCGCGTGGTCGAGAAGCCGCTGATCCCCCGCAGCAATATGGCCATGGTGGGAATTTACTACGTGAAGGAGACGAACGTCATGTTCGAGGCCCTGAACAGCCACCTGAGCGGACCGATAGACGAAGAGGGCGAATATCACCTGACCCAGGCACTGCAGCAAATGATCGAGCGGGGCATCCGCTTCAAGGCATTCCGGGTGGCAAACTGGTTCGACTGCGGCAAGCGCGAGACCTTGCTGTCGACGAACGCCACCCTGCTCCGGCAGCAGCAGGAAAACGGCTACACCCCGGCGCCCGAGTATCCCGGCGCCGTGATCATTCCGCCTGTATCCATTGCAGAAGGCTGCACCCTGCGCCACTGCATCATCGGCCCGAACGTGACGATCGGCGAGTTTACCAAGATCGAATCCGCCATCATCCAGGACAGCATCATCGGGAGCTATGCCGAGCTGCGCGAGGTGGTGCTTCATTCTTCCATCATCGGCTCGGACGCCTTTATCCGCGGCGGCAGCCAGAGTCTTAACATCGGGGATAATACGGAGATCGACCTGGGGTAATGCGAAATTAAAAACGCAAAATTCAAAACCTGGAAAATCCGATATCCCGAACTTGTCCCGGCATAGTATCTTGCCCGGTTTACTATCTGCCTATCGTCCCTGCATCCCGGCTTGCGCCGGGGCCTAAAGAAGACGCACCTGCAGCGCTTACCATTTGTCGTTTTACGCATTTTTCAGTCATAGCTTCCGGGCCTTTGAATTCTCCATTTTGAATTTTGCATTCCCAAGCACGCGCTTCCGGACTTTTGCCTTTTGAATTTTAAATTTCAAGAATGTTTACAGAACAAGGTTTCAATAACCGCGTGACGCGGCTCTTCGGGATAGAATATCCTCTCATCCAGGCGGGCATGATCTGGGCTTCGGGCTGGAGGCTGGCTTCTGCCGTGAGCAACGCCGGGGGGCTGGGGCTCATCGGGGCCGGCAGCATGTACCCCGGGATCCTGCGCGAGCATATCGCGAAATGCAAGGCGGCTACGGACAAGCCCTTCGGCGTCAATCTCCCGCTGCTGTACCCCGATATCGATCAGCACGTGGATGCGATCATCGAAGGCGGGGTGCCGATCGTATTTACCTCGGCAGGCAATCCCAAGACCTGGACCGGCAAACTGAAGGAAGCCGGGATCAAGGTCGTTCACGTGGTGAGTTCCGCGAAATTTGCGAAGAAGAGCGAGGATGCCGGCGTAGATGCCGTCGTCGCGGAAGGCTTCGAAGCCGGCGGGCATAACGGCCGCGAGGAAACGACCACCCTTTGCCTCATCCCGGCGGTCCGGGAGGCGATCTCCATTCCCCTGATCGCTGCGGGGGGCATCGGCTCCGGCAGATCGATGTTCGCGGCAATGGCCCTGGGCGCGGAAGGCGTACAGATCGGCAGCCGCTTCGTATGCACGCCCGAGGCTTCGAGCCACCAGGCCTTCAAGGAGGCGATCCTCGCAGCCGGCGAAGGCGATACCATACTGACGCTGAAAAGTCTTACGCCGGTACGCCTGATCAAGAACCAGTTTTTCAAACAGGTAGCCGAGGCCGAAGCGGCGGGCGCCGGCAAGGCGGCGCTGGAGGATCTCCTGGGCAGGGCCCGGGCCAAGCGCGGCATGGCCGAAGGCGACCTGCTCGAAGGCGAGCTGGAAATCGGCCAGGTCAGCGCCATGATCCGCGAGATCAGGCCGGCCGCCGAGATCGTGGCCGGGATCTGGAACGAGTTCCGGGCCGTGGCGGCGAATCCGTTCGGCTAATGACCGGCTCCGAATTGCGGTCCTGCAGCAACAGAATAAGCCGGCGCAAGGCCGGCTTTTCTCACATCAAACACCACACACACTATTTTATACCCGAAGGGATCGGCGATCGGAATGCCGATCCCCGGGTATCAGCCCATCCAGTAGCTGATCATCAGCCACAGGTACAGGCAGATCAATCCAATTGTCCCGACATAAAAAACAGGCTCCGCAAGCTCGGTCTTCTGCAGCCAGCCGCGGTTGGGACGCACCTCCGGTGAATGGTTTTCGTTCATACGTGTTCCAGGAATAACATACAGCTCGCTCATACCACCTCGGTTTTGGAACCTGAAAGAATACCCCCTGCGGGGCTGCGTCCTTCTAATAACTTACAAGTTCGCTGCTTATTGCGCAGGTCGGTGTTAAGGTTTTCTCATAGCGGTAAAGTGGGAGAAAACTGCGGTTATTCCCCTTCGTCGTCCTGGTTTCCGGCTCGTCATTCACCAATCCGCATATTCACAAAATTCGCACATCAAAGCCCCCCTTGCCGATTCACTTCCAACTCAGAACGCCTTGAAAAAGGCCTCCTCGTAAGAGCCCCCGATCGGGATCTGGGCATCGCCGATATGGATGGTCTTGTTGCGGACCATCGTAATCCGTGCCAGGGGAATGATATAGCTCCTGTGCACGCGCATGAAGGCGGTCTGGGGCAGGCTTTCGGACATGGCCTTCATGGTCATCCGGGCCACGATGGGCTTGGCGCCGTCAAGGTGGATTTTGAGGTAATCGTCCAGCCCCTCGATATAGCGGATATCGGCCAGGGAGATCCGGTGCACGCTGTAGTCGGCGCGGATGGAGATATACTGCTGCCCCCCTGCCGCCTGCTGCTTCTTGTACTCGTGCATATGGATGGCCTTATGGACGGCCTGCTCGAAGCGGTTCTGGGTAAAGGGTTTCAGCAGGTAATCGACGGCCTTCAGGTTGAAGCCCTCGACGGCGTACTCGCTGTATCCCGTCGTGAAGATCACCATCGGCTCGCCGGGCAGGTTCTTGTAAAACTGGATCCCGGAGATGGAGGGCATCTGGATGTCCAGGAACAGGAGATCCACCGGATTGCTGTTCAGGTATTCCAAGGCCTCGCCCGTTCGCGTAAAGGTCTTCTCCAGCGTAATCTCCGGGATATGTGCCGCGAAACGCTCGATGATGCGCAGGCTTGGTGGCTCGTCGTCGATGGCAATGGCTCTGATCATACCAATGTTAATGTTAGGTCTATACTGTATACGCCGCCTTTGGTGGAGACTACAAGTTCGT
>JASLDA010000316.1 GCA_030151745.1 Chitinophagaceae bacterium
CCACGATCTCGTCCAGGGCCCGCCCGCCGCTTTCTCCCCATACCGTGATGACCGTGTCCCGCTTCAGCCGCAGGGGAATCGTCTCCGACCGGACAGCCGGGTGTGAAAAGATCAGCGTGTAGCTGCCGGGAGGCAACTGGATGGAAAAGCCGCCCCCGCTGTCGGTCCGGGCACTGAGGTCCCCGGGATGTGCTGCAAGCGTCGCCCCGGCCAGAGGCTCGCCGGTAGCGCCGTTGCGAAACTCCCCGGATATACGCACGCGCTGCCCATTTGCAACCGCAGCCAAGCCAAATATCAGGAGGGGAACAAGAAACAGACAGCGCATGAAACCGGATGTACCCTAAGTTCCGGATAATCTCAGGGATTGCGCCCCGCCCGAGATGGCCGGTATCAGAGTGAATTGGTAAAATTTACAACGCGATGTGACTTGGGACCACTATAGCGGCAAAACCGGCCCGGGCGATCCCGGGAATTATTATGAAGTACCGCGCGCTCCGGCCTCATAAGGGCGAGGAATTCTAAAATCCGGGATTATAGCCCAGGCAGTCCTTCATCCGGAGAAACCGTATCGTGTCCAGGTCGATATGGGAATATGTGACCCGGAACGCAAACAGCTCGCTTGTCGCCAGGTCATGGACGTATTCCTTCTCGGCATGCGTCCGAAGGCCCCGTATGCAATATCTGATCTTGTGATCCTTGAGGGGTACGACCTCCTGCAGCGCCACCGGCTCGCCGAGCTCCGCACGGGTATCGTCCATTGCCAGTTGCGCCTGGGCAATGGCATCGTCCAACTCTTCCGGATTCAACCCCAGGACCGAAAACCTTATCTGCGACTCGATCAGCATCACATTACACAATGAAGCTAATGGAACCGCGCCATATTACATAATAAATCGAATGAAAATTTGGCTTAAACAATAGCCTATCTGCATGCTTTTACCAGGCCGCCAAATACAGGTTAGAATTAATACATCATTATGGATGGGGGAAGATCTGCCGCGGCTTCATTCCATTCCTGCGATCCGTAAATTCACGGTATAAGCTCCGGCATATGAAACAGGCTTCGATTACAGATCAGCTGGGGATCCGGCATGCGCTGATCCAGGCGCCGATGCTGGGCATCACCACCCCGGCAATGGTAGCGGCCGCCTCGGAGGCCGGCGGACTCGGCTCCCTGCCCATAGGAGGGTTGTCGCCGGATAAGGCGAGGGCCCTGATCCGGGAAACCCGATCGCTTACCGCCGCGCCTTTCGCCGTAAATCTCTTTGCGCACGAGATACCGGCTGTCGATGGGGAAGAGGTCCGGGCGATGCGCGAGTTCCTGCTGAAGTTCTGTACCGACGAAGGCCTGCATTGCGAGATCCCGGTCCCGGACCAGTTCCGGTTCTTTACCTACCGCGACCAGCTGGATATGCTGCTGGAGGAAGACATCCGGCTGCTCAGCTTTACCTTCGGAATCCCGGATCAAGCCTCCATCGAGGCCTTCAAAAGCCGTGGCGGCATACTGGTAGGCACCGCCACCTGCGTAGCCGAAGCGCGCCTGCTAGCGGAGCGGCAGATCGACGCTGTCTGTGCCCAGGGCATCGAAGCAGGCGGTCACCGCGGCTCCTTTCTCGATGAGGGAGAGCTGCCCCTGGTCGGCACGATGGCCCTGGTACCGCAGATCATCGACGCTGTGCCGCTCCCGGTCATTGCAGCCGGCGGCATCAGCGACGGCCGCGGCATCCGGGCCGCGCTGGCGCTGGGAGCCGCGGCGGTACAGGTCGGCACGGCATTCATCGCCTGCACGGAAAGCAGCGCCATCCCATCCTACAAAGCCCGCCTGCAAACGGCTCTCGATACGGATTCGGAGCTGACTCGGGCATTTTCCGGCCGTTGGGCACGGGGCATCCGCAACCGGTTCATGGAAGCCCTGGAGCAGGCCGGCATCGCCGTTCCTCCATACCCGGTTCAAAATACCCTGACCGCGCAGCTTCGTGCCGCTGCCCAGCGGGAAGACAGGCACGAGCTCAGCAACCTATGGGCCGGTCAGGCCGTTCGCGGCGGAGTCGGGGAGTCTACGGCCGCGGTGTTCGGACGCCTGCTGCAGGAAGCCGGGATGGCTCCGGCCCTTCCTCCTGGCGGCAGCGCCGCTTCGTAAATGCAGGATTCCGGTTTGTCCCCTAACTTCCCGTCCGGCCAGCCCGTCTTCCTGTTATATATTCCCATGAACCACCTTCCCCGCTTCGCCCTCCTGCTGTTCGTCCTGGCCTTTGCTCCCCTCTCCAGGGCCGGGGCCCAGATGAAGGTCAGCTACGACAATGCGCCGCAGCCGGCCAAGGCGGTTCCCGCCCTCAACATGGAGGATGTGGACCAGCTTCCCGAGTTCAAGGGCGACCTGTCCGCTTACCTTGCGCAGCACCTGCAATATCCGGACAGCGCCCGGGAAGCCGGCGTGCAGGGCAGTACCATCGTCGAGTTCGTCGTAAGCGTCGGCGGCAATCTCCAGAATGTCCGTATCAGCCGTTCCTCGGGCTTTCCCCTGCTGGATAATGAGGCACTGCGCCTGTTCCGGGAGATGCAGTCCGTATCGCAGTGGACGCCCGGCTCCCGGAACGGGCGCGCCGTACCGGTGATCTACACGCTGCCGGTCACATTTAAGCTGTAGCGCCCGGGCCGTCGCTCCTCTAAGACAGGATAGCACACTTCGCAGCTCCCGGTCCTGCGGCCGCCTACTTATGCCCGGCGCCGGCCGATTACGGCGGCCGGCGGGAAGGCCCGCCCGGTAACTTCGGGTGAAAATGCCTATGGAAATCCGCCTGGTCGGCACCGGCACGCCGGAATATGCCGCTATCCTCGAGCTGCGCGAGCAGGTACTGCGCCGGCCTCTCGGCCTGTCGCTTCACCAGGAGGATCTCAGCGCCGAAAAGGACGAATACACCCTGGCGGCATTCGAGGGCCCCGAGCTCATGGGCTGCCTGATGCTGCGGCCGCTCGCCGGCGGCGAGCTGAAACTCCGGCAGATGGCCGTATATCCCGAATTCCAGGGTCGCAAGGTCGGCTCTGCCCTGGTAAGCGCCGCGGAGGATTTCGCGCGGGAAAAGGGCTTCGGCAGGATAAGCCTGCATGCCCGTGACTACGCGATCCCCTTCTACGAGAATTGCGCCTATAAAATCGAGGGCGCAGGCTTCGAAGAAGTGGGCATCCCGCATCACTTCATGTACAAGATACTCGGATGAGATACTGCCGGGCTCCGCTGCGGCGGGCAGGAACCGACTGGTACACGGCCGCTGCCGGGCTTCCCGAAGCCTGGGACCAGGCGCTGCCCGGGACACACTACCTGCGTCGCGACTCGCTGGTCCTGAATGAGCAGTTAGCATTGCCCGATGTGAGCTATCGCTACGCGGTTTTGCACAGCGCGCAAGGACAGGTGCTGGCATTGGCGGCCTTCCAGATCCTGAATCTGCGCCCGGAACATCTGAGCCGCGAAGCCGTACCGGCCTGGCAATACCGCCTCTGGAGCCTCTACAGCAAAGCTGCTCATCCGCGGCTGCTCGTCGCCGGCCACCTGTTCCGCCATGATGTCCGGACCTTTTACTACGCCCCGCTCCTGCCCGACTACGAAGCATTCCGCTGGTACCGGCAGACCCTGGCCGACCTCGGCCGGCAATGCGGCGTTCAGGCCGTGCTGGTTAAAGAGCCTCCCCCGGCGATCGTGCCCCATTTCCTGCATTATGCACCGGAATTCCTGCTGCTGCGCAACGACAGCTCCATGCAGATGGAGATTCCCGCGGAGTGGCAGGACATCGGCGACTATGAAAAGGTGCTGAAGCATAAATACGCCCAGCGCTTCCGCAAGCTGCGCTCCGCGATTAAGGGAATCGAGATCCGGGAGCTGGACGCCGGCGAGCTGCGGCGGCAGGCAGACCCGGTCTTTTCATTGTACCGGCAAGTGAGCGGCAGCCAGAAAGTGCGGGTGGGACTGCTGAGCCCGGAATTCCTGCCGGGGCTGAAGGACCACTACGGGCAGGAGCTCCGGGTCTGGGGATTTTTCGACCGGGGAGAAATGGTCGCCTTCGCCTCCGCCTGGGTCTACCCGGACCGGTTCGATATGTTCTATATCGGCTTCGACTATGCACGCAATGCAGAGCTCCAGCTCTATTTCAATATCCTCTTCTTTGCCGTGGAGCAGGCCATCCGCCTCCGTGCACCGAAGCTCATTCTCGGCCGGACGGCGCTGGAAGCCAAGGCTCGCGTCGGCTGCAGGCCGGAGTATCTGAACACCTTTCTGTACATCACGAATCCCCTGCTCCGCAACCTTGCGCACCGCCAGCAGGAGCGGTTCACGGAAAGCGGCGGGGACTGGGAACAGCGGCATCCCTGGAAACAAACGGCGAATTCCAGAATGAACGACGAACAGTGAGCACCTGGCGCCGGCAAAAAATAACCAAGACCTTCCAGGCTCCAACGCCTCCAACAGACCGCACCCATTCACAAATTCACAAATCGCATACTCATCGATTATCGAACTTCCCCTTTCCCCATCCAATTGACTAATTGACTAATTGACTAATTCCTCCGATCAATCCCCCAATACAGCTTCTGCCGGATGGTGCGGAGGAAATTGTGCTCGTCGGGACGGACCAGCGTAACGGTGAAGGATTCCTTGCGCACGGCGAGCTGCACGGCGCTGGTGATGCTCTCGGTGC
>JASLDA010000326.1 GCA_030151745.1 Chitinophagaceae bacterium
CTCCAGCACCGGATCTCCGTTTTCAATAAATGGCAGCTCACGCGCCGGAAGGGCCGCGCGGCAAGCCTGGCCGCCCGCTACGTCTACGAGGACCGCTGGGGCGGGCAGACCGGCTGGAACCGCAGCTGGCGCGGCTCGGACAGCATTTACGGAGAAAGCATCTATACCTCGCGCCTCGAGCTGCTGGGGCTTTACCAGCTGCCCCTGCGCGAGCGCATCTTCGCGCAGCTGAGCTATAACCTGCATGATCAGGACTCGCGCTACGGCCTCACATCCTATATAGCCCGGCAGCATGTCGGCTTTGCGCAGCTGTACTGGGACAAGACCCTCGGTGGCCATAGCCTGCTGGCCGGCGCCGCGCTGCGGTACACCTGGTACGACGATAATACTCCCGCTACGGCTGGTCCGGCCGGCCGCGACCAGCCTGCCATTACGCCGCTGCCGGGAGCTTTCCTGCAGGACGAGTGGACGATTAGCCCGAAGCATAAGATCCTGGCCGGATACCGCTGCGACTACGACCGCCACCACGGCGGCATTCAGAGCCCCCGCCTGGCCTGGCGCTGGGCCCCGGGACCGCTCACGACGATCCGGACCTCGTTCGGCACCGGGTTCCGGGTGGTAAACCTGTTCACCGAGGATCATGCCGCGCTTACTGGAGCGCGGACCGTCGTCATCGAAGAGGCCCTGTCGCCGGAGCGCTCGCTGAACGGCAACCTGAACATGGTCCGCAGCATCCCCCTGCGCAAGGCCTTGCTCAATCTCGATGCGACCGGCTTCTACAGCCATTTCAGTAATAAGATCATCGGCGACTTTGACACCGACCCCGACAAGATCATTTACCGGAACCTGCACGGCTACGCGGTTTCGCGCGGCGTGAGCCTGAACACCGAACTGAGCCTGATAGACTTACCGCTCCGGGTCCTGGCCGGCGTGACCTACGCGGATGTGTTCCAGGAGCGCGACGGCGCAAGGGTCAGGCAGCTGCATGCCCCGGCGTGGACCGGCACATTCACGGCGAGCTACAGTTTCACCAGAAAGCTGGGCGCCGACCTGAGCGGGCGCTGGTGCGGACCGATGCGGCTCCCCGTTTTGCCGGAGGATTACCGCCCGGAATACAGCCCTTGGTTCCTGATCGCAAATATCCAGCTGAGCTACAGGGTGACGAGGGAGCTGGAGCTTTACGGCGGGATAAAGAACCTGCTGGATTTCGTTCCGAGGGATCCCATCATGCGGCCTTTCGATCCTTTCGATAAGAACGTCAACGATCCGGTTTCGAATCCCAAAGGATACACCTTCGATCCGGGATATAACTACGCGCCTTTGCAGGGGTTGCGCGGATTCCTGGGCTTGCGGCTTACCCGGAATTGAAGGCGGGGAAGCCCGGCCCTTGCCTTACCTGGATTTGAGCCGGGCATTATCTTCACATCGTGAGAAAATACCTGTTTTGCCTTTTGATTTCCCTTGTTGCGCTGGCTCCCGAAACGCGGGCGGAACGCGAGCTTGTATGGATCCCGGATACCAGCCTCATTGTCGGCATGACGCTGCCCTACGATCACGTCGCCTTCGTCGACGCCCGGAGCAATAGGGAATCTATCGGCTGGCTCAGGACCGGCGCTCTCAACCGCTACGGCGGCCTGGTGACCGATGACTCGTTGCGCCTGAGCCTGAACAGGTATGCAGGCAAGCTGATGCAGCGGACAAAAAATGGCCCGGGGGAGCTGCTGGTGGTCCTGCGCAGCTTCTGGATAGAGGACCGCAAAGGCACCGAGGAGATCGGCACCGTGCATTTCCGGGCGGATCTTTTTCGTGGCGGCGAGGGGGCGTACCGGCATGTGTACAGTATGGATACGCTGTACGAGTCCAAGAGCGGCTGGGACGTCACCGCCAGTGTGAAGCACCTGGGCTCGCGGGCCGTCATCGATATGATGCGGATCGGCTGCGCCCCTGCGGAGGAATCCCGCAGCTACAGCCTGGACGAGGCGGTTGCGCGGGAGCTGCAGGTGCTGCAGCAGTGGCCGGTATATGGAGAAACGGCCCCGCCCCGCGGCGTGTATCGCTCTTTCAATGAGTTCCTGAGCCTGCGTCCGTCCGATACCGGTTTCGCCGGTCAGCGTATCGTGGCCATGGACGGGCCGGATCAGTACGTCTTTTTCCAGCTGAAGGGCAATGGCCGGAAAGGGAAGCGTATCGGCCCGGACCAGTGCTTTGCCATCTATGACGGGAAGCTTTGGCATCTGGCGCGCCGGGGCGGCTTCAGCAATATGACGCTGCAGAACGGCGAGTTCTTCGCGACGCAGCCCTTGCTTGGCCTGACAGACAATTCCTTTGCGATGGGCATGCTCTTCGGAATGGCCGGTGCCGCGTTTGCAAGTATGGACCAGAGCAAGCACTACAGGATGTACTATACGCGGCTGGACGCGGAGCACCAGCGCTTCGCCCCGGTCCGGCGCTCGAGATAAGCGCAGAACATCCCCGGAGCGGCCGCGTTCGGCATCAGAAGCCGGGTCGCTGCAGGCTGTCCAGCCTGCGGTACAGCTCCTCCTGCGTTACCTGCTTCATTTCCAGCTGCAATTCCTGGTCTGGCCGGGCCGTAAAAAGCGTCTCGGCGTAGAGCCAGGTCTTGCCTGCCTGCTGCACGCCGGCAATAATAGCGGGCCTGCCGGGGCGTAAGGGAACGGTGCCGTTGTTGCGGTAGAATGCATAGCTCCCACCCCCCGAAACGGCAGGGCCGCCTTCCAGGATGATCCCGTCTTCCGGAAGGATCAGGTAAACGCTGATGCCGCCCGGGGCGCCGCCTGTGAACTTTGCCAGGACTCGGCTGTTTTCAAAGCCCGGCAAATCCCTGATCAGCGCACCGGCGCCCGTCCATCCGAAAGCCGGGACCGGCGCCGTTCCCTGGCCGGGCCGGGAAACGGGGGAATTCCATTCGAAGCGGTTGTGCCGGCTGCCGGAATCCTGCCAGAGCTGCATGCCCGGCCTGAGTGCCGCGGGCGGCATAGAGAGTATGATCGCCTTGGCAAGCGCGGGCTTCGTATCTGCTCCCGGCTCGATATCTATCATGCCGCCGGAGCTCAGGATATCGCTGCCGCTCAGGGTGACGAGTCCGCCGCGCAGCATGCGCCCGGGAGTGTAGGCTTCGCGGACCACGATTTGCCCCGTAGTGCCCGTACCGGGTTGTACGCTGCCTGCCGGTATTTGTATGGAAGCCCCGCCCTGCGTCCGGAGCGTCGTATCCCGGTCGGCGCGGATCTCGAACGTGTCGGCGGGCAGATCGGAGGCTTTGAGCGGGGTCACCGGCAAAGGGCCGCGGTTGCAGGCCTGGAGCAGGACGGCGCCGGCAAGGGCCAGGCTTGCAAGGCGTGGAAAGAATCTACCTGCCGCCATTGTCTCCGTTTTGATCCTGGGAAGAAGCCGGTTTGGCAGAGCTGCTGTCGCCGCCCGGAAGGGTATTGCGCTTCGGGCCGCTGTGGTAATGCCAGGTACTGCGGGAATGGTGTTCCATCGGCTGGGGCCGGCCCTTGGGCACGGCATTTTGCTGTTGGGGCCCGGCGGTCGCGGACTTGTCGGTGGGCTTATTCTGCGCGAGGGCCGGCAGGCCGAGGACGCAGAGCAGAGGCAGGATGCGGAGATGCATGGCCGGTAATTTGCGCAAAAGTAGCGCGGTTCCTGAGTTTGCGCAGATCTACAGCTCCTCGTGCACCGCTGTCCCTGTGCTGTAGAGCCTGCGGAAAAAATCTACCGTTTTCGAAAGGCCCTCCGTGAAGCGCTGGGTCGGCTCATAGCCGAGCAGGGTGCGGGCCTTGCTGATGTCTGCAAGCGAATTGCGGATATCTCCGGCACGGGGCTCCCGGTATATGGCTTCATGCTGAAGGCCGAGCTGCGTGCGGATGGCTTCGTAGAGAAAACGCACGGAGAAGTTCTCGCCTACGGCGATGTTGTAAGCCTTGCCGAAAGCCTCGGGGTTTTCGCAGAGCATCCCGCGCACATTGGCCTGCACGGCATTTTCCACATAGGTGAAGTCGCGCGTCTGTTCGCCGTCGCCGTTGATATATACGGGCGTATTGTTGATGATGCCGCTCACGAACAGCGGGATCACGGCGGCGTAGGGGCCGTCGGGGTCCTGGCGCGGGCCGAAGATGTTGAAGTACCGCAATCCGATCACCTTCATTCCGTACAGCGCCGCGAACACGCCGGCGTACAGCTCGTTGGTCTTCTTGGTGACGGCATAGGGGGAGAGCGGGTTGCCGACGCGCTCCTCGACTTTCGGAAGCGCGGGCTCGTCGCCGTAGACGGAGGACGAGGAGGCGTAGACGAAGCTCTTCACGCCTGCGTCCTTTGCGGCCGTGATCATGTTGACGAAGCCGCTGACATTGACTTCGTTCGATGTGACCGGGTCCTTGACGCTGCGGGGCACCGAGCCGAGCGCCGCCTGATGCGTCACGTGATCGATGCCTGCGCATGCGGCCGCGCAGGTCCGCGGATCACGGATATCGCCGGGCATGAACTCGAAGTTCGCGTAGCCGAAGAAGGGCTGGATATTGCGCTCGAAGCCGGTTGCCAGATTGTCCAGCACGCGGACCTTGCCTGCGCCGTGCGTCAGCAGGTATTCGACGATATGCGAGCCGACGAAGCCGGCCCCTCCGGTCACCAGGAAGCTTTTTCCCGACAGATCGCCGTCATGAAAGCGGTATTCCGATGCCTGTGATGCCATTCAGAGATTGTTTAAATGCCTTACAGGCTCCAATATTCTAGATTGTTGATCCTGTTGCGGTAGCTGCCCTTGATATCGACCAGCAGGGCTTTGGGTGCCATGATGCCGCGGAAATAATCTTCGTCGAGATCCTTGTATGCCGTGTGGTTCACCGCTACGATAACTGCGCTGTAGCCCTTGTCCGGGGCGGTTTCCAGCCCGAAGCCGTACTCATGCTCCAGCTCGGCGCTGTCGGCGTGAGGATCCACCACGTGCACATTCACATGGAAGCCTTTCAGCTCGCGCACGACATCGGCGACTTTGGAGTTGCGGATATCGGTGACATCCTCCTTGAAGGTGCAGCCCATGACGAGGACCTTGGCCTCGGCGATATTGGCGCCACTGCCGATGATACGCTGAACGGTCTTCTTGGCGACGTAGGCGGCCATCCCGTCGTTGATGACGCGGCCCGCGAGGATGACGCGGCTGGTGTAGCCGAGCTGCTGGCTTTTGTACGTGAGATAGTACGGGTCGACGCCGATGCAGTGTCCGCCGACGAGCCCGGGGAAGAATTTCAGAAAGTTCCACTTGGTCCGGGCCGCTTCCAGGACTTCGTAGGTTTTGATGCCGAGCTTGTCGAAAATGATGGACAGCTCGTTCATCAGGGCGATGTTTAGATCGCGCTGCGTGTTCTCGATGATCTTGGCGGCCTCAGCGACCTTAACCGAGGAAGCGCGGTGGACGCCGGCCTTCACCACCAGCTCGTAGGTCATCGCGATTTCCTCCAGGGCTTCGGCATCCGAGCCGCTGACCACCTTCACGACGTTCTCCAGCGTATGCTGCTTGTCGCCCGGGTTGATACGTTCCGGGCTATAGCCATATTTGTAGTCGATCCCGGCCCGGAGCCCGCTGATGCGGTCGATGACCGGAAGGCAGTCCTCCTCGGTGCATCCGGGATAGACCGTGCTCTCGAAGACCACGTAGTCGCCCTTTTTGATGACCTTGCCGATGGTCTCGGATGCCCGCAGCACGGGATTCAGGTCCGGCACGTTATGTTCGTCTACAGGCGTGGGTACGGCAACGATGTAGAAGCGGGCTTCGCGGAGCTTGTCTAGATCGGCGCTGAACTCGATGCTGCAGCCTTCGAAGGCCTCCGGCCCCAGCTCCTTGGAGGGGTCGATGTTTTCGCGCATCATCCCGACGCGCTTTTCGTTGATGTCGAAACCGATTACATCGATCTTCCGGGCGAAGGCCAGGGCAATGGGCAGGCCCACATAGCCTAGGCCGATCAGCGCGAGCTTGGATTCTTTCGCGACGAGTTGGGAATACATGCGGGCAGAAAGTAGTTGACTGAAAAGCCCGGTATGGGGCCTTACTTACGGGCTGCAAACATAGGCAATGTGACGCGCAAGCCGGGAAGGCCGGTTTCCCATGGGGCTGTTAAAGGAGATTATGGATTTGTGAATTCGTGAATTTGTGAATGACGGGGATTTTCGCCGCAGCGCTTCGGGGACAGGCGCGCAATGCAGGGGCCATGCAGAAAAGGACAGGATATTCCATGACCTATCATGGGCCGGAGCGCCCGGAAGCAAGCCCACGAAAAAAGCCGCAGTTTCTTGCGGCTCAGTTCGTTTTTCCGGGCATGTTAGGCTCAGGCTTCAGCCTTCTTGGCCTTGGCGGCTGCAGCGGCCTTGCGAACGATCTCGCGGGCCGGGCGGGACTTGCCGAAAGATCCGTTGCTGATCTTTCCGCGCTTTGTTTTTTTATCTCCTCTTCCCATGGTCTTGAATTTTAAACAGTAAAAAAATGAGTTTGGGGCTGCAAAAATACAGAAGCAGGCGATTTGACGCCTGCTTCCCTGTCCGAAGTGTATCGGAAAATTATTTGCTGCTGCGGCCCTTCTTGCCGGCCTTGATGGCAGTGCTGAATTCCTTGCCAGGCTTGAACTTCGGCACCTTGGTAGCCTTGATCTTGATCACGGCTCCGGTTTGCGGGTTGCGTCCGTTGCGGGCAGCGCGCTCGGAAACGGAGAACGTACCGAAGCCTACCAGCGTGACGCGGTCGCCTTTCTGCAGTGCGCCAACGATCGCGGAGGTGAGGGAGTCCATCGCGGCGTTGGCCTGCGTCTTGGTGATACCGGCATCGCCGGCGATTTGCTCAATAAGCTCTGCTTTGTTCATGGCAGTTTTAGAATTGAAAGTTTAGTGAAGTAGTTGGTTGAAGCGGGACAAATATAGTCAGGCTTATTACAGTACCAAACAAAGGCCGGAATTTTTTTGCGGGCTGAAAGCCTTGCCAGCAGCCGTTTTCCGTTAGTTAAAGGTTTATTTACCTGCCTTTTGCCCCCCGATTGCGCCCCGCCCGGTCAGCCTTCGACCTGCATCACAGTGCGAAACGCAATGTATTGATCGCCAAACCTTTTCAGTGTCTTCTCCCGCATTCCCGGGGCATGGGCCCGCAGATACTCGTGATAATCCTCCATGGAATCGCAGGTATACTGAGCCGTAAAGGTGATGCCTTCCGTCTCGTCCTGCTCCAGCAGCCGGCAGATCCGGCCTTCTATGAACAGGCCGGTGCGTAACAGTTCTGGCACATGCTCTTCCTTCATCCAGCGCAGCCATTCCGTCACAATCGCCGGGGCAACCTTGCTGGTAACATTGTAAATGATCATAGTTCTTGGGGCCTTGCTGCGCCCGAACTGCAATATTATCCACCGCGGCCTGTCCGCGCGTCACGGAGGGCGCTACCTTTATCCGGCGTTTTGCAAATCATCCGGCCTTGAACCTACGCTTCAACATCAGCCAGGCCCTGCGGGCGATCCGCGGGAACCTGCTGCGCAGCATCCTGACGATCTCGATCATCGGGCTCGGCATCATGGCACTGGTGGGCATCCTGACCAGCATCGAAGTGCTGCGCAATGCCGTGACGAGCAACTTCTCGAGCATGGGGGCCAACAGCTTCCAGGTATCCTCGGATATCCTGAAGCAAAGCCGGCGCAAGGGCGGAGTGAGCATCTCCATTACCGAAGGCAAGTCCATCAGCTGGGAGCAGGCAAAGGCCTTCAAAGCGCGTTACCCGGTACCTGCGGAGGTGGGCATCACCATGTCCGCGGGCGGAATGGCAGTCGTGAGCTATGCCGAGGCCAAGACCAATCCGAACATCGGCGTGCTGGGTGTCGACGAAGCGTACTTTAATATTTCGAACACGAAGATCAGCGCCGGGCGCAGCTTCTCGCCCTACGAGCTGATGAGCGGAAGCCCCGTCTGCGTGCTGGGCTACGGCATCGCGACGAAGTTGTTCAAGACGCGCTGGGCCGGCGCGGTAGGCAAGCAGGTCAGCCTGGGCGGCATCAAGCTTGTCGTCGTCGGCGTAGCCGAGTCCAAGGGCGGCAATATGTTTTCCAACAGCGACAACCAGCTGATCATGCCGATCAGCACGGCGCGGCGGCTGTACGGCAGCTCCGGCTCGTTCTCGATCAGCGTCTCCGTTAAGAACATCGCGACCAAGCCCGTTGCGACGGACGAAGCGGAAGGCAGCTTCCGGGTCATCCGCAAGATCCCGCTGGGACAGGAATCCGATTTCAGCATCAACCAGAACGACGCGCTCGCCGCCATGGTACTGGACAATATCAGCACCATCAACTGGGCGGCCGTCATCATCGGGCTGATAACGCTGCTGGGTTCCGTGATCGGCCTGATGAACATCATGCTGGTCTCCGTTGCGGAGCGGACCCGCGAAATCGGGGTGGCGAAGGCCCTGGGAGCCACGAACCGCACGGTGCAGGGACAGTTCCTGACGGAGTCGATCGTCATCTCGCTGCTGGGAGGCGCGCTGGGCGTGCTCCTGGGCGTGCTTGCCGGGAACATGGTCGCCCTGCTGCTGAAGACCAGCTTCGTCATTCCCTGGATGTGGATGATGATGGGCGTGGTCCTTTGCGCGATCGTCGGCATTATTTCCGGCATCTACCCGGCCCTGAAGGCGGCCCGCCTCGATCCCATCGTAGCTTTGCGGTATGAGTAAGGCGACGGGACTGATCTACAAGAGCACCGGCAGCTGGTACCTGCTGCGGGACGCGGAAGGCCGGAGCTGGCAGGCCCGGGTGCGCGGCAGGATGCGGATAGACCCCGCCATCGCCTCTACGAATCCGATCGCGGTCGGCGACGAAGTGCATTTCGATATCGAGGACGAGGCGGCGAACACTGCGATCATCCGGGATGTGGAGGACCGGCGCAACTATATCGTCCGGGTATCGCCGCATAACCGCAAGCAGAAGCATATCGTCGCGGCAAACCTGGACGCGGCCCTGCTGGTCGCGACGCTCGCCGAGCCACGGACCTCGCAGGGGTTCGTAGACCGTTTCATGATCACGGCGGAAGCATATCATATCCCTGCGATCCTCGTCATCAACAAGGTGGACCTGCATGACGCGGAGCAGCAGAGGGCGCTGGCGGAATGGCGGGATCAGTACACCGACGCAGGCTACGAGGTGTACGCGATCTCAGCGCTGGATCCCTCCAGCACGCTGGAGCTGCGGGCGCGTATAGCCGGCGGCACGACGCTGTTCAGCGGGCACAGCGGGGTAGGGAAGAGCACGCTGATCAATGGGCTCATGCCCGGCCTGGAGCTGCGCACCGCCGAGGTCAGCGGCTGGAGCGGCAAGGGCCAGCATACCACGACCTTCGCCGAGATGTTCGACCTCGACCCGGAGCAGGGAGGAGGCCGCATCATCGATACGCCGGGCGTGAAGGAATTCGGTCTAATCGACGTGGAGCGGGAGGAGCTCTCGCACTATTTCCCCGAGATGCGCCGGGTGCTGAACGACTGCCGGTTCAACAATTGCATGCATATCGACGAGCCGGGCTGCGCCGTGAAGGCCGCCGTGGGAGACGGAACGATTACCGAGTCGCGCTACCTGAGCTACCGGGCCATCCTGGAGACGATCGTGAAGGAATGGTAGTTAATTGGGATTTCTGATTTTAGATTGAAGATTGGGGCCGGGACGAAAAAGGGCTCGCGTTACGCGAGCCCCCTGTATTATTCCGAGTCAGATGTACTCTTACCCTTGCAGGGCTGCCGCGCCGCTCACGATTTCCGTGAGCTCGGTGGTGATCGCTGCCTGGCGGGCGCGGTTATAGCTGATCTTCAGGCCGCGCAGGAGCTCGGCCGCGTTCTCGCTGGCTTTGTCCATGGCGGTCATCCGGGCGCCGTGCTCGGATGCGTTGGCATCCAGGACGGCCTTGTAGACCTGGGTGTTCAGGATCTTCGGCATCAGCTCCATCAACAGGGTCTCGCGGTCCGGCTCAAAGATGAAGTCGGTTTCCTTGCGGTTTCCTTCGGCACGTACCACGCGGGGGATGGGAAGGAAAGGCTCGGCCACGAACTTCTGGGTAGCGGCGTTGCGGAACTGGCTGTATACGAGCTCCACGCGGTCATACTCGCCGTTCAGGAAAGCGTCCTGGGCATATTGGGCCGCTTCGCGTACAGCGTCGAAATTGAGGTTCGAGAAGATGGTCCAGAATTTGTCGACCAGCTTGTAATTCATGCGCTGGAAATACTCGTAGCCCTTCTTGCCGATCGGCAGGATGGTGACATTGCCCTTGGCATGCTGGGCGGAGTACTTTTCACGGACAAGCTCACGGGTGAGCTTGATGATATTGGTATTGTATGCACCGGCCAGACCGCGATCCGAAGTGATCGGAATCAGCAGGATGCGCTCCGTGGCGCGTTCGGCCGCCAGGGGCATATTGGCATCCGAGCTGAGGGAGCTGACGATGTTGGACAGCATCTCCTGCAGCTTCTCAGAATACGGACGCATCTGGGTAATGGCATCCTGGGCGCGGCGCAGCTTGGCCGCGCTCACCATCTTCATCGCCTTGGTGATCTGTTGGGTGGAGGTAACGGACTTGATCCGGTTACGTACTTCTTTAAGCTGTCCAGACATCGGCTGAGGTCAATTTTCAGGCGGCAAAAGTACGATAAGATTGGGGATTCCGGTGATTTGAGTAGGATCTAGTTGGCCGGATATATATTATATGCAATTTTACGCAAAGGGGTAAAACGCGCGGCATTTATTTCTCGCGAAGGTTTTGGCCTATAATTCCCTCGCAGAGACGCGGGGAACAGCGTTCTGCCGCTTTGTTTGCGTGTGCATCGTGCCTTTGCGGCCTCTGCGTGAAATTGTTGCTGTGCAGCGGATTCACCTATCGAAGCAGATCCGTACGCGCTCGCCGGTGTTGCCGCTGATATTCAGCTCGTAGCGTTTTGCGCCGTCATACAGGATCAGGTTCGGCGTATTGGGCGGCTCGGTGCCTTCCTCGTGGAATTCCAGGTTCAGCTGGTGCCGGCCCCGGCTGAGAGGCAGGGAGATGCGCTCCTTCTGCTGGCTCAGGCGGCGATGATCCAAAAGTCTCTTGCCGTCGAAGACGATGCTGATCACGTCCCCATCGTAGGACCAGCCGTCCCAGACTTCGAAGACGAGGGAGTCGCTCTGCCACAGATAGGTCTTGTTGCAGCTGTCGCTGATGCGGGGCTCGGGCTTGGGCGGAGGCGGCGCCTGCACGATGATGGGCCGGGGCTTCGGGGGCTGCGGTTTCGGCGTATCCCGGGCAACCGGTCCCCGCTTAGGAGTATCGGACGGGACCAGGATGGGTTTGGGCCTGGGCTGGGCCTGTACCGGTGCCGGCTTGGGCGCCGCCATTGGCTTCGGCTTCGGGGGCTCGACCTTTGCCGGTGCCGGCTCGGGGGCCGGCTCTTCGTCCAGCAGGGTCATGTAACCCTTGCCGCAAAGGCGCCCGTTGTTCTCGTGGCTTTCGAAAGGGCCTGCCCAGCGCATGCGGCCCGAGGCGACGGTGAGCTTCAAATGCGCCGTGAAATAGCAGTAGCCCGGGTTGTCGGCTTTGCTTTCC
>JASLDA010000514.1 GCA_030151745.1 Chitinophagaceae bacterium
GCTCGTTCAACACCCCGTCGAGTCGTTCCGGGGAATACGTCGCCTTCGAGACGGCCAGGAACTCCGGATTCCGCAGATAGCCGGGCAACCCGGAGGGATCCATCCCGCCCGCCAGCATCCCGGTCAGGTCGTATTCGGGAATGGACGTGATGCCCACGGAGACCGAAGCATCGGATTCGCTCCGGATCGTCGCCTGCGCCGCGGTTTTCAGCGCGACGAGCGCCACCAGCACCATGGCCGCGACGCCGGCCCGCCTCATGTTCAGGCCCAGGGTCGAAAGCTGCCCGGGGGCCCGCCACCTGGCCAGCGCGCCGATGCAGGGCAACATCAGGATGGGCGCGACGATCATGCCCTGCTGGCGGGTCAACGCCGCCGGGATCAGCAACAGGATCGGCAGCAGCCACCACAAGGGATTCGCGTTGCGGTGCGCGGACAACAGCAGGATCGCGGCGATTGCCGATCCGGCCAGGGCGGCGAACAGGACGTCCTTCCAGATGATGCCGGCAAACAGAAAGACGACCGGGTTCAGCACCAGGATGATGGCGACGAGGTGAATGACCACCTTCTTCGCCAGGGATCCGCCTTGTCCGGATTGCCGGCCCAGTGGCCCGAAGGGCGCAACCAGCAGGAAGCCGGCGTAAATCAGCAGCGCATCGACGGCGACCAGGGTGGCGGTGGAATGCACGCCCCCGCCCCACCACCTGAGGAGCGCCGACATGAAGGGCGGCGACCAGGACAGGGCCCGCCCCGTCCTGGCCTCCTCCATCTGGTTGGAGGAGTCCATGGACAGATGCCCCGGGTAATGGACGAACAGGGCGAACGCCGCCAGGACAACGGCAGCGATCGCCCATGCGTACCAGCCCCTACGCTCCCCTCGCACTGCCCGTCCTCAGTCGAGCTTGAAGCCGCGTCCCAGTGCGCACGCGCCGGCGGAACCATCCAGGTTCACGCCATACCATCCCGACGGCAGTTGCGACATGTCCACGTCGAACGACACCCCGGCCTTGGCATAGGCGCCGTTGCCGCCCTGCGCCTGGTCGACGTCGCCGCGATCCCCGCGCGCCGGGATGTCCGCCACCCAGAACTTCGACTGGTCGCTGTTGTGGACGACGAACTGCAGCTTGTCGCCGACGCCGTGGCTGGCGGTATCGATGTACCAGCCTTCGATCCTGACGTTCGCGGACTTGGCGACTTCGGGCGCGGTCCCGTCGGCGGACTTGCCGCCGATCATCTCGATGTTGCACTTCGACTTGTCGCAGTTGTCTTCGACCGGCTTGCGCGCGGCGTCCTCCTTCAGCGCCACGCCCGGCGCCAGGGCCGCGGCCTGGGCCGGCTTGCCCGCAGCCGCGGGAGCTTCGACCGGCGCATCCTGTCCGCAGGCGCTCAGCATGGCCAGTGCTGCACAGACGCCGATCACTTTCAGATTGTCACGCATGGGAATTCCTTGGTTATGGGCTTGTTCGGGGAGGCTCAGCGATCGTGCACGTGCCCGACGTCGCCCGAGGAGTCGTAGTACACGATGGCTCCCTTGGCGAAGTTGTGGGTCACCACCGAACGCCGCGACAGGTCCGTGTTGCGCCGGAGAGTGCCTTCATGCATCAGGTTTTCGTGCCAGACCAGGATGTCGCCTCTCTTGGCATGGTACTTCTTCGGCGTGAAGTCGCCGCCGTCGAGCAGGTTGCGCCACTTCGACACCACCTTTTCGCCGAATTCCTTCCAGTCGCCGCGAACCTTCGCCGCGCCGGCGTCCTTCATGTACACGCGCGGCAGGCGATGGCTGCCGGGATAGACGGCCAGCTCGCCGGAATCGGGGCGGACGTCCTCCAGCGCGACCCACACGCCACACATCATCCCGGCCGGGAACGGCGTCAGGTGCACCGTGTCCTGGTGGGCGTCCTGCTGGCTGCCGTAGACATAGACCAGCGACTGGCACGGCTGCGATTCGGCGCCGAACACCAGCGACAGGAAGCGGTGGATCGGCGGGTGCAGCCAGATGTCGCGGATCGCGGGGAACGACACGTGCATCTGCTCCAGGCGCTGGCTGGAACCATCCTGGTAGCCCTGGTAGGAGGTCGCGACGGCCTTGTCGAGCGCGCCGTTGGCGGCATCGACCATCGCCTCCGGCAACTTGTCGTTCAGCACCACGAAGCCGTCACGCAGGAAATCGCGCAGCAGCGCCGCCTCCGCGTCGCTGATCTCGCCCGCCCCGAGCATCCGTTCGACGCGCGCATCCGCGTCGGGCTGGTCCAGCCACGAACTGACGAAGCGGGCTGCGGGCTGGTACACGCCGCTGTCGCAATCGCCGGGATAGACCGCCGGCACCGCGGCCGCGGCCAGCGCGTCCCTGACGTCGCCGGCCAGCTTCCCGGTGTTCGCCACGTCCACTTCGGTCGCGGTCCCGTACGCGCCACTCGCGCCCTCGATCTCGATCGCAAGCTTGCGCCGGCCGTTTTCCAGCAGGTGGGTATTGAAGTTGACGTGCACGCGGCCGTCGTGGTGGCGCGCCACCTGCCCTTCGCTGACGAGGTGGCCGTCGACGCTGACGCGCAGGTGCAGGGCATCGCCGGCCGACGCCGGCACCGCGAGGATCGCGCGCAACAGCCCGGACACCTGTCCGGCGGACGTCCACTCGGTTGGAACTTCTACGATCTTCATTTCATTCCTTTCCTTTCAAACGCGTCGCGACATGGCGGATGGCGCCGGCGACGCCCATTTCACGGCCGAGGCGCAGCGCGGTTCCCAGCCGCCGCCTCGCCAGAAACCTGTTGGACGATGTTTCCACGAGCTTGGTGAACACACCGCCCATCAGGCTTTTTTTTTGAAGTACTCCGGGTGCTCGAGCGGTCCCTGCGTTTCCATCCACGTCTTCAGGGACGGCGTGCCCGCGGCAAACGGATCGGGATACGCTTCCTGCAGGTCGGGCCGCGCGCGGTACAGGCGACGGTGCTCCAGCGGGATCGGCGTTCCGTCGGAATAGCTGCCGAACTTCCAGCGCACGGCGGCGGCCGGATCGCGGTCGTCGAACTGCGCTTCCGCCGCATACCAGTCGACCAGCTCCATCAGCGCCGCGTTGCCCGGCGCGTTCTTCTGCGCCATCACCCGGTGCGCGCCGCTGTCGAAGCCGGTGAAGTGGTAGAAGCCGAGCGGCAGGCCCTGCACGCGGAAGCCGTGTTCGCGGCTGCCCTCGAAACGGCGGGTCGAGATGTTCCAGGTGGCGACGTTGAAGCGCGGGCTCTTGAGGATCGAAACCTCGTCGAAGAATGCCGGCGCGAGGTCGATCCAGCGCTGGTCGGTGAACAGCCCGGCGGGAATGTCGGCGATGCAGAAGTGGTAGATGCGGTCCGCCCACCAGCGCGCGAAGCGCTTGCCTTCCGCGGTCGGGCGCACGCCGAGGAACCCGAGGTTGTAGACGCCGTGCTTGAGGCTGCTGATCTCGTTGTCGCGGATGGCGTCGAGCGTCGTTTCCGGCGTGGTCTGGTGCGGCGTCAGCACCACGCTGGCGGCGTCCAGGGCCGCGAGCATGTCGTCGAGGCGATCGAACAGCACCATGTCGGGATCGAAATACAGCACGCGATCGACGCCCGGCTCGTCGAGGAACTTCATCAGCGCGAACGGCTTGATCGCGGTGGCCAGCTCGACGATGGAATGGAAATAGGTCCAGCGGAGCTTGTCGGGGATGTCCAGCTGGTCGATCGCCACCACCCGGTCCAGCGGCTCGCGGGCGAAATCGATTCCGGGGTCGGCTTCGTCGGCCAGCGCCAGCACGATCTCGAACTCGGGATGGTGCTGGCGCAGGGACGCGAACAGCTTCCTCACCTTCGGCAGGTAGTTCGTGGCGGCGGAGGTGAAGGCGACGGTTTTTCCCATTACGGTTCCCTGGTGGCAGGCGGGCGCGCGAAACCGCGCGCGGCAAAGCCCATTATCTCATGCACCGCCGTGACGGCATCCACGGCGCTGATCACCAGTCCGCGGTCATAGCCGGCGACGCGTTCCGCCGGCGCGCCCAGAGGGAATACCGCCGTCGGCACGCCCATGCCCATGTATTCGGCGGTCACGAAGGAAAACGTCTCGGCACAGATCGAAGGCAGGAAGGCCAGCGAAACGCCGTGGCGCTCCATCAGTGCCGGCAGTTCCGCATGCGCGTATTCCCCGAGGACTTCGATGCCGTCGCCCTCGTCGTGCTGCTCCAGGGTTCCGAATACCACGATCCGCAGCGGCAACGCGCGCTCGCGGACCAGCGCCGCCATTTCCTTGAGCACCAGCGCGCCCTTGGGGATGCTGATGTGGCCGGCCACGCCGACCACGATTTCGTTGCCGGCGGGCGGCGCGCGGAAGCGCGCGGGCAACGGCGCGACCGCATGCGGCTCGATGCGCACGGCTTCGTCGCGCAGGGACGGATAGGCGCGGCGCAGCAGGTCGACCGAGGCCGCGGAAAAGGCGACGATGCCGTCCGCGCGTTCCAGCAACCGCCGCCAGGCCGCGCGCCAGGCCGGGATGCCGGGGCCGCGGTAACCCATGGTATTGGCTGCATTGCGCGGCAGGCAGCCCTCGCAGGCGCTCAGGTCGGGAATCCCGCAGAAACGGTTGCCCGCGTCGATCAGGGTCCACGATGGGCAGGCGGCGAAAAAATCGTGCACGTAGACCGTCAACGATCCGCCGGCATCGCGGCGCGCGGCGCACCATTCGACCAGCCCGAGCGGATCGTCGAAGGACACGAGCTCGTTGACGTGGACATCCAGCTGCTGGGCGGGCGAAAACAGCCGCAACACGCCCGGCACGTCCTCGACGATCCAGGCATGGGTCGCGCCGCGCCACGTCATGGCGACCCGGTAGCGCAATTCATGCAGCACCGGCGACACCCGCAGCACCGGCCGGCCGTCGGCCGCCAGGCGATCCACCAGCGCGTTGGCGAAACGGTTGGCGCCGCCGCCCATGGCATGGTCGAACACGACATGCGACGGCGGTTTCCGCAGCGACCACAGGACCCGCGCCGGCCACGCGCCCATGCGCGCCAGCGCGGCGCGGGCGCCTTGGCCAAGGCGCGACAAGGCCGCCCGCAGGCCGTCGCGGCGCAACTTGGCCAGCACGCGCGCCCGCAATGACGAGCCGTTGCCGTCGGCGGCGAGGCCGGCCGCGGACAGCGCCTGGAGCGGGAGGTCGACCTCGCGGCGGCTGCCGTCACGGAGGCGAATGGACATCCGCGCCCCCTCGATCGGCAGGGCCAGCCCGGGCACGTCCCCCAGGATCAGGAAGCCGCTGTTCATCGCATGGGGAATCTGCGGCCGGTCCTTGCCGACGTCCTCGCGGCGGCTGCCGGGAATGCAGGCCACCGTCGCGCGGCTGCCGTGCGCGCCATGGAATTCCAGCTCGAGCGCGGCGACCGGCTGTCCGGGATCCAGGCACCAGCCCCAACCGAAACACCTGCCATTCCTCACCACGATGGAATCGACCTGGCAAAGGATCGCCATCAATGCCCCGCTCCGCGGCTACCGTGTCGTCCCAGCAGGCGCGCCACCGCCATCCGCAG
>JASLDA010000342.1 GCA_030151745.1 Chitinophagaceae bacterium
CAAACTGCTTACTGCAAAAGAGCTCAACATGACATACCTTTTATTTGGGGATAGGCTCTAAGGCACATTGTGAATGCACAGGCTATTCGGCAGCCCTCGTCCAGGTAGTCGTTCTGCCGATCAGGCTGATGCCTATATAGCCGCGGATACCCAGCTCATTGTCATTGCGGTAGGTGATGGTGCAGCTGTAGGTCTTACCGTTCTTGGGGTCGTAGATTTCCCCGCCGTCGTAGGTGTTGTCGTCCTTCTTGGAGAAGTGGGAAAGCAGGGGCAGATTCATCAGTGGCCGGGTACGCAGACCGGGCTTCGAGTTCTTCTCATCGACCCTGGGCCTGCCATCCTTGTTGGGCTCTTTCATCCATACGATCTTGCCCCAGAATTTGCCGTCTACGGCCTTGTAGATCTTCACCTGCGCCGTTTTCTCCTCATTGTACCAGTTTCCTTCGATCTTGTCTTTCTGAGCCAGGGCGCGGACGGCCGTGCCGCCGACCGTCACGGTGCAAAGAAGCAAGGCAAGCGCGATGCGGTGTAACATATCGGATGAGTTTAGTGTCCTTAAATATAAGTTTTTGCCGCTTCCCGGCATGCAGCCCGGACGATAAAAGGCGAAGGCAGCGGGATGCGGCGCCGAGGTTGTAGAACGCAACCGCGCGGAGTATAATACCTTTGCGGCCTTAATTATGGCACAGACGAAAGACCTGCAATCCATCATCGGTCACTGCAAAGAATACGGCTATATCTTCCCTTCTTCCGAAATCTATGACGGGCTGAGCGCGGTCTACGACTATGGCCAGTACGGCGCGCAGCTGAAGAAGAACATCCGCGACTACTGGTGGCTCAGCATGACCCAGATGCATGAGAACATCGTGGGCATCGATGCGGCCATCTTCATGCACCCGACCACCTGGAAGGCCAGCGGGCACGTAGATAATTTCTCCGATCCGATGATCGACAACAAGGACAGCAAGAAGCGCTACCGCGTGGATCACCTGATCGAAGGCTTTGCAGAAACGCTGCCGGAGGACGAAAGCGCGATCCTGCTGGGCCGCATGGATGTGCTGCTGGCCGAGGACGATTTCACCGGTCTGAAGGGCCTGATCGAGGAGTACAAGATCAAGTGCTCCGTGAGCGGCACGGCAAACTGGACGGATGTGCGCCAGTTCAACCTGATGTTCCGCACGGAGTTCGGCGCTGTTGCCGCTGAAGAAGGCGAGGACAACGGTGTGTACCTGCGCCCGGAGACGGCCCAGGGCATCTTCGTCAACTTCCTGAACGTGCAGAAGACCGGCCGGATGAAGATTCCTTTCGGTATCGCGCAGACGGGAAAGGCTTTCCGCAACGAGATCGTGGCGCGGCAGTTCATCTTCCGCATGCGCGAGTTCGAGCAAATGGAAATGCAGTTCTTCGTGCGCCCCGGCACACAGAAAGAATGGTACGAGAAGTGGAAGGCGACACGCATGCGCTGGCACCAGAGCCTGGGCATCCCGGCAGAGCGCTACCGCTATCACGATCACGTGAAGCTCGCGCATTACGCGGATGCCGCCTGCGATATCGAGTACGACTTCCCGATCGGCTTCAAGGAGGTAGAAGGCATCCACAGCCGCACCGATTTCGACCTGAAGCAGCACCAGGAGTACAGCAACAAGAAGATGCAGTACTTCGATAACGATATCGACCCGGAGACGGGTAAAGCGTACGGCAATTACGTTCCCTACGTCGTCGAAACCTCGATCGGCCTGGACCGGGCCTTCCTGATGGTGGTCGCAGAGTCCTATGAGCTCGAAGATCTCAGCACGGAGGAGAAAAAGGACGACCGCGTCGTGATGAAGCTGCCGCCGTTCCTCGCGCCGACGAAGCTGGCTATCCTGCCGCTGACCAAGAAGGACGGTCTGCCGGAGCTGGCCCGCGAGCTGATGCGCGAGTGCATGCCGCATTTCATGTGCTTTTACGAAGAGAAGGACGCGATCGGCAAGCGTTACCGCCGCATGGACGCCATCGGCACACCGTTCTGCGTGACTATCGACCATCAGACCAAGGAGGACGGCACCGTGACCATCCGCTACCGTGATACCATGCAGCAGGAGCGCATCGCGCTGAAGGATGTGAAGGACATCGTGGCGAAGGCTACCCGGATGCCCTTCGTCCACGACTAGCGCGATTTAAGGGACTTTTCACACGTGAACGGACGTCGATTTCTGCGGAGATCGACGTTCTTTGTCTTATGGAGGAGCTGGTTCGGGAATGGGGACTGGATACGGGCCTGCATTCGAAAGACGACATCATTGCCGCATTGACGGCAAAGCTGCAGCAGATGCTGAGCGGTGATCCGATGGGCCTGATCCAGCTGATGTACCGGCTGGACATCCCGGAAGAGCAGCTGGACGCCGCGCTGGATGCGGATGCGGCCGCATCGCTGATCGCGCACCTGGTCTGGAACCGGCAGGAGCGGAAGCGGATGCTGCGCGCCGCGATGCCGCAGCATAAGCCGGACCAGGACGATGAGCTGGCCTGGTAAGCGTTTGATGCGGTTGAATGGTTAAATGGGCAGGCTCTGGTGTACCTGCAGATACGGTGGCCCGCAGAAACGCCTAGCATAATTGATTTCTCGCAGAGCCGCTGAGGAGCAGAGCGCTCAGCATATGCAGGTTAGAGTAGTTGAATAGGTTGACTGTACAACACCGGTATGCGATATCGCTTCGCTCTCTTTGCGTTCCGATATAAGTCTCCGCACTTCGGCGGATCTGCTTGGAATTTTTTTTCGATGCTAATAAGCCTCCCGCATCTGTACGCCCTGGGCTTCGCGCAGGGTTAATTATTGCGCGCTTGCAGCGCGCTAAGCGACGCCATGATAGAGCTATAAGCCTTAGCGCCGCCGCTCCACTTGTTTCCCAACACAATTCACCAATTCACCAATTCACCAATCGAACAAACGACCCTAAACAAAGATCTTACCCGGGTTCAGGATCCCTGTCGGGTCGAACACGGACTTGATCTCGCGCATCAGCTGCAGCTGGGCCTTTGAGAAGGCGATATCGAGGTAGTCTTTCTGCACCAGGCCGATGCCATGCTCGCCGGAGATCGTGCCGCCGAGGCGCACGACTTCCCTGAACAGCTCGCGGATGCCCTGCGGGAGCTTCTCCTTCCAGTCCTGCTCGCTCATATCGCCGCGGATGATGTTGACGTGCAGGTTGCCGTCGCCGGCATGGCCGTAGCAGACGCTCTTGAAGCCGTATTCTGCGCCGAGCTTCTTTACGATGCGCAGCAGCTCCGGCAGCTCGGCCCGGGGCACTACGGTGTCTTCTTCCTTGTAGACGGAATGGCTCTTCACGGCCTCGCCGACCTTGCGGCGGAGCGACCAGAGCAGCTCTTTCTGCTCATGCGAATCGGCGAGCAGCGGTTCGCCGATATCGTAGGCCGAAACGATGCCGAGAATGGCTTCCATCTCCGCCATCAGGTGCTCGGCATTGTTGCCGTCGACCTCGATCAGCAGGTGCGCCTCGATGGGCTCCGGCAGCTCGATGCCCTGCCGCTGCGTGAAGCGCATGCTCCATTCCAGGGCGTCGCGTTCCATGAATTCCAGTGCGGAGGGTGTATGGCCGGCCAGGAAGATCGCGTTCACCGCGGCGCAGGCGTCCGCGGCGCTTTTGAACGGCACCAGCATCGAAAGATCCTGCGTGGGGTGGGGGATCAGCCGGAGAACGATCTTGGTGATGACGGCCAGCGTACCCTCGGAGCCGGTGATGAGCTGCGTCAGGTTGTAGCCGGTGCTGTTCTTGAGAACGTTCGCGCCGGTCCACATGATCTCGCCGTCCGGCAGCACGATCTCCAGGTTCAGTACATAGTCCTTTACCACGCCGTATTTAACGGCCTTGGGGCCGCCGCTGTTCTCAGCCACGTTCCCGCCGATGAAGCAGGAGCCTTTGGAGGCCGGGTCGGGCGGGTAGAAGAGGCCTTTTTCGCGCACGGCCTCCTGCAGCTCCTGCGTGATGACGCCGGGCTCCGTCGTCACCTGGAAGTTCCGCGTATCGATATCCAGGATGCGGTTCATGCGGCGCATGTCCAGCGAGACTCCCCCGTAGAGCGGCAGGGCGCCGCCGCTGAGTCCCGTACCGGCGCCGCGTGGGGTCACCGCGATATGTTCCGCGCAGCAATGCTTCATGATCGCGCTGACCGCTTCGACCGTTTCCGGCTGCAGCACGATATCCGGCTGGTAGGAGAAGTCCTCCGTATGATCCGATGCGCAGCGGATGCGGTTTTCCTCGTCGACCAGCACCCGGCCGGCGGGCAAGATGCTCCGGAAGTAGGCGATATCGGAAGCGTCAGGCGTTTTAAAAGCCGGTGTTGCAGGAGCGGAAAGCATGCTGCAAAGCAACGAAATTGGTCCGTCCCGGCGCCCCGGAAGGCTTTGCAAAAAAAAGAACGGACCAGCCTGAGCCGGTCCGTTCTTCATGCAGGACAGTTCGCCGATCCTGTAAATCGTGGTGCTATTTGTTCGCAACCAGGTGGAGGATGATATTCACCGTCGGACGGATGAACTTGTCGCCCAGGCCCTTGTTGTTGCCGTAGACGAGGCCCCACTGCGTGCGGTCGATGTTGAAATTCGCGTCCGCGGTAATGCCGGCATCGGTCGTGCTGACCTTGGCGGGGAAGCTCACGCTCTTGGTCTGATCTTTCAGGGTGAGGTTGCCTGTGATGGTATGCGTGGCGTCCTTCATGACGAGCTCCTTGCCGCCGGCCGTATCTACGCCGGGTGTCACGCTGCTGATCACGAACTTGGCTGTCGGGTACTTGGCGGCGTCGAAGAAGTCCGGGCTGCTGAGGTGACCGGCGAGCTTGGAGGCGCCGTTCGTGTCGGCATCGGTGATCTTGATGGTGCTTACGTCGATGGTGAACTCGCCGCCGGTGACGGCGCCGTTATCGACGTTCAGGCTGCCGTCCTTCAGCATCATCACGCCGGAGTGCTGCCCGGTAGGCTTGGTGCCGGTCCATTGTACATTGCTCTGCGTCAGGTCGGCCTTATAGGTATTGCCGGTCGCAGGTGCAGTCACTGCAACTGAGTCGGCGGTCTTGGCTTCATCTGCTTTCGGATCACCCTGGCAGGATGCGAGGACAAGGGCGCCCATAGAGAAAAGGAGGATACTGCGTTTCATGCGGTGATGTTTAGATTTGCGCAAAGAAAAGAAAACTCTTTTCTATTGTTGTAACATGAATTGCCTATAGGCAGATAGCATGCAGGAAATTTCGGTTGCCGATCTGAAGCGCTGGATCGGGTTCGGGGAAGGGTTTGTACTGGTGGATGTGCGGGAAGACCGGGAGCACGCGGCCTTCAATATCGGCGGGACGCTGATCCCGCTGGGGGAACTGATGCGGCGCCGGGATGAGATCCCGAAGGATGGTCCGACAGTCGTTTATTGCGAAAAAGGAGTCCGCAGCCAGATCGCGATCCAGCGCCTGGAAGCGCTGGGCTTCGAGCGGCTCTATAATCTCCGCGGCGGTATGGATGCCTGGAAGCGGGATACAGGCAATACAGATTAATATGCAGTCGTCCTGCGGCTGAATCGCTGTTTCAAGGTAGCCAGTATTGGAAACAGTTTCACGCAGAGATGCAGAGGCGCAGCGCACTTGGAGCTTATCCCCAAGATCGATCCATGTCATCCTGGGATTTTATGCCGCGCCGCAATCTTTCGGGGAGGTGACAATGGGATCTGCGCCGCCAGGTTCATGTCACCCTAAGCGCAGTCGAAGGGCGGCATGAACCTGGCGGCGTTCACAGGGCTATTCATGTCATGGTTCGACTCCGGTTCGCCCCAACCCGAACCT
>JASLDA010000392.1 GCA_030151745.1 Chitinophagaceae bacterium
TCGCGCCGTCCCCGCCCCCGCCGGCGCCGATCAGGGTATGGATCTCGTCGATGAACAGGATGATCTCGCCGTTGCTGTCGGCAACTTCCTTCACCACGCCCTTCAGGCGCTCTTCGAACTCGCCCGTGTATTTGGCGCCGGCTATCAGCTGGCCCATGTCCAATGCATAGATGATCTTGCTCTTGAGGTTGTCCGGCACGTCGCCGTTGATGATGCGGTGCGCGAGCCCTTCCACGATCGCCGTCTTGCCTACGCCCGGCTCGCCCACCAGGATCGGGTTGTTCTTGCTGCGGCGGGAGAGGATATGAAGCGTCCGGCGGATTTCCTCGTCGCGGCCGATGACCGGGTCGAGGCGATTGTCCTGGGCCATCTTGTTCAGGTTCTTCGCATAGCGGTCCAGCGTCTGGTACTGCTGATCGGAGGTCTGGCTGCTGACCGTGCTGCCTTTGCGCAGCTCCTTGATGGCGGCAATCAGGTTCTTTTCGCTGAGACCGGCATCTTTCAGGATCTTGGCGGTATCGTCGTTCTGATGGACGATGCCGAGCAGGATATGCTCCGGCGTAACGAACTCGTCGCCGAATTCCTTCAGCACCGCGCCGGCACGGAGCAGGGCATTGTTCGCGTCCCGGGATAAGGTCTGCGCGGCGTTCCCGCCGGAGATCCTGGCGCCGCGGGCGATCGCCTCGTTCAGCTTCGTCTCGACGAAAGCGGGGTTGACATTGGCCTTCTTCAGGAGATACGAGATCGGCCCCTCGGAATCGTCCAGGATGGCCTTGAGCAGGTGCGTGGTTTCGATCGCGGGACTCTCTGCATTATAGGCGAGCTGCTGGGCCGCCTGCAGGCTTTCCTGCGCTTTTATCGTGAAATTATTGGTATTCATAAGGGATGTACGTGTGTTTCCCTTTAATCTCAAAGTTTAGGCCATGGGACTTCAATTGAAATTATGTCAGCATTAAAACATATTGACTGCCAACGGGTCGTCTGTGTTTCAATGCAACTGCAATAGCTTCCGCCCGGCTGCCAAAGAGCCCGAAAGAATGGCAGGCCGATCCAAAATCTACAATCTAAATTCTTAGATCTTAAATTCTGAATTCCACTACCACCATCCCCCGATGCTGAAGCCCATATTGACCATCCAGCGGCTGTCGCTGTAGCGCACCATGTCGTTGGTGTACCGGTACGTATGGTCCTGTATCTGCTCGTAGCCCAGGTCCAGGCGGCTGGCCTGGATATTCCGCAGGCCGAAGCCCGCGTGGTAGCCTAGGACGATATGGCCGCCCAGCTGGTAATGGCCGCCCAGGATCACCGAGATGTCCAGGCAGCGCACGGATTCCGACACGGTTTCCGAGGTCCGCGGCACCTGGTCGTCCTGCGTGTCAAGGTAATAGGCTTGCTGGAAGGGGCTTTCATCGGCCTTCTGCGCGTTCCAGCGGTAATTGCGGTATTCGATCAGCGGGGCGACGTATGTGCCGTCCAGGGATTCGTGCCTGGGGTAAAACTTCGGCGAGACGCACATATAGAGTCCCATTTGCGGCGTCCGGTGCGCAAAGCTGCCGTATTTGTCCGCGATATCGCCCCGGTTGCCGCTGTGATTGTCCGAGCCCGCGCCCGGGTTCCTTTCGAAGAGCTCGTCGCCGATCTGCATCCATAGATTCTTATGCGTAATGCCGGCGCCGGCGGAGACCGTAATGCTCTCCGTAAGCATCCGCTCGTAGCTGAGGGCGGTAAACCCGTCCAGGTACGAGAGGACCCCTACCGTGAGGGTATTCTTCCCGTAGTCCGAGGAGTGGTGGCTTCTGCCTTTGCTGTTCTTGAAGCCCGACGGTTTCGAAGAGCCGAAGGTGATGGTCTTCTGGGTCTGCGCGCCGAGAGGGTTGAGGGCAGCGCCTGTCAGCACTGCCGCGGCAGCGAGTTTAAAGATTCTGTACATGAAGTATGTGGGTTGACGGGTCAGTTGAAGGTGATCACCGCAGGCTTGCTGGAGCGGCGGCCTATCATGGCTCGGCCCATGATCTGGTTGCGTCCTACGTCGTGGAAGTTGGAAATGCGCAGGCTTACGTCCTCGTCTTTCAGGTTCATCACTTCGGACTTCTGCATTTTGCCCTCGAGTCCCACTTTCACGGCTACCAGCAGCGCCCGCTTACCGTCCGTCACGGCGTCCGGCGCCTCGTCGCGGGCCAGGCTCAGGTTCGATTCGCGATCCAGGAAAAAGAAGTAGTTGTCGCCGTTATAGTTGTAGTGCTTGAACGACAGGCCGCCGGTATTGTAGTTGAAATAGGAAGCGACGCCCGAGGGTGTCTTGCCGGCCTGCGTCTTCGGGATTTTCTTCGACCATTGCAGCTTGCCGTCCGGGCCGATATGGTTGATGAAGATATCGTTGTAGTAATAGGTCGTGGTCGTATAAGTCGATTTCCCGTTCGAATAGGTATTTACGACGACGAATGATTCCTCCCCGATAAGATCCACCGTGCCGTTCGGGTAGGTGACCACCTTGCGCATGACCAGGTTGTCCACCTCGGCAGCGTCGTTCTGGTCCTTGCGCTCCATGCGGCGGC
>JASLDA010000504.1 GCA_030151745.1 Chitinophagaceae bacterium
GGTTGATCTTGTCGATGTTGATTTCCGGGAAGATGATCTGCTCGGTAACGCCCATCGTATAGTTGCCGCGGCCGTCGAAGCTCTTGTCGTTGATGCCCTTGAAGTCGCGGACGCGGGGCAGGGAGATGGATACCAGGCGATCCATGAAGTCGAACATGTTGGCACCGCGCAGCGTAACGCGGGCGCCGATGGGCATATGCTTCCGAAGCTTGAAGTTGGAGATATCCTTCTTAGACAGGGTCGGAACGGCCTTCTGACCGGCGATGTTGCTCATTTCGGCAACGGCGTCGTCGATCAGCTTCTTGTCGCTGACGGAACCCTTTACACCCTGGTTCAGGCAGATCTTCTCAAGACGGGGGCATTGCATGATCGTCTTGTAGCCGAACTTCTTCATCAGAGCGGGCACAACCTCGTCGTTGTACTTCTTATGAAGGCGGGTGGTATAACTAGCAGTAATGTTTGCCATTGTATGGTATTTGCGGGCTCAGCAGGAGGCAGCACGCCCCCTGTTTCACCCATTTAACTTACTTGATTGCTTGGCCGGACTTCTTGGCGATGCGGTTGAAGCCGGTCTCTGTACGCTCGCGCTTAATGCGGGTCGGGGCCTTGGCCTGCGCGTCCCACAGCATGACGTTGGAGATATGAATCGGCGCTTCTTCCTGGACGATGCCGCCCTGGGGATTCTGTGCGCTGGGCTTCTTGTGCTTGGTAACGGTGTTGACGCCTTCCACGAGGATACGCTCGTCAGCAGGGTAAACGGCCATCACACGCTTCGGCGTTGTGCGGTCTTTGCCGGCTCCGGCAATGACGACGACGCTGTCACCCTTGCGGATATTGAACTTTGGTTGAAAACGCTTTTTCACTTTGTATAAGATTTGTGAGCCTTAGGGTCGCCAGCTCCGAACGGGCGGCAAAGGTAAGGCAAATTACAATACTTCGGGTGCCAGGGACACAATTTTCATGTATCCTTTATCGCGGAGCTCACGGGCAACGGGGCCGAAGATGCGGGTACCGCGGGGCTCGTCGGAGTTGTTGAGCAGTACGACGGCGTTATCGTCGAAGGAGATATAGGAACCGTCACGGCGGCGGAGCTTGTTCTTGGTACGAACGATAACCGCTTTGGACACGGTACCCTTCTTGATACCGCCGGCAGGGATCGCATCCTTTACGCTGACCACGATCTTGTCGCCGAGTCCGGCAAACGCCTGGCCGGAGTTACCCAGCACACGGATGCAAAGCACTTCCTTGGCACCGCTGTTGTCGGCTACGGAAAGCCGGGATTCTTGTTGGATCATTTTATTTGAGATTTGGGTATCAGGTCCTGAAAAACAGCAGTCTCGGTAAGCGGAAGAATCCGGGGCCGGCTCTGAGAATAGCTACCTGATGATTACCACTGAAACTGTCTTACTTGGCCTTTTCGATGATTTCCACCAGGCGCCAGCGCTTGGTCTTGCTCAGCGGGCGGGTCTCCATGATGCGGACCGTATCGCCGATGCCGGCCGTGTTCTCCTCGTCGTGAGCGTGGAAGGAAGTTGTCTTCTTCAGGAACTTACCGTAGATCGGGTGCTTGATCTTACGCTCAACCATGACGGTGATCGTCTTGGCCATCTTGTTAGAGGACACGATACCGATCCGTACTTTACGGTTTGCGCGTTCAGGAGCCGCGGCGGCAGTCTGATTCGTAGTCTGATTTTCCATTGTTCCGGATATTATTTGTTGAGCGAACGCTTGGCTTGCTCAGTCTTCATCCGGGCAATGCTGCGGCGCAGGGTGCGGATGGAGAGCGGATTCTCGATCGGGTTAACTGCGTGGCTGAACTGCAGCTTCTTCATCTGCAGCTCGCCATCGGCGATATTGTTTGCCAGCGAAGCATCGTCCCAGTTACGGTATTCGTGCTTGTCTGCCTTATTATTCTTGGCCATTGTTTAGAAATTTAAAAGTCGGGGACTGAATGGGACTACCCTGCCCCTGCTTTCAATCGATAAATTGTACCTGCGTCTGTTACTGATTAGCCGGCGTAGTCGGGGCGAACAACGAACTTCGTCTTGATCGGAAGCTTTTGTGCGGCCAGCTCGAACGCGTGCTTGGCAACATCCAGGGGAACGCCTTCCGCTTCGAACAGGATCAGTCCCGGCTTGATGACGGCAGCATAGTATTCCAGGTTACCCTTACCCTTACCCATCCGCACTTCAGCAGGCTTCTTGGTGATCGGCTTATCGGGGAATACGCGGATCCAGACGTTACCTTCACGCTTCATCGCGCGGGTCATTGCCTGGCGGGCGGATTCAATCTGGCGGTTGGTCAGCCAGATCGGCTCGAGGGCCTTAAGGCCAAATGAGCCAAAGGCTACGGTAGCGCCACGCTGTGCGTTACCCTTGATGCGGCCTTTATGCGCTTTCCGGTGTTTGGTTCTCTTCGGCTGTAACATGGTATTCGGAAATGTGCCAATCAGCGTATCAGCCTATGGCCAATGTTGTTGTTTCTTTACTCGTTTACTACGGCCTCCCGCAGGCGACCGGTGGATTTATCTTTCGGGCAGCCTCGGTTAACGACGGCCGCCACGGTCGCCTCCGCGACGATCACCGCCACCGCGACGATCGCCACCGTCCCGGCGGTCACCGCCACGACGATCACCGCGATCGCCGCCACGGAAGCCTTCGCTGCGGCCTTCGCCACGGCGGTCGGCAGAGCCGGAGGAGAAATTCGGGTTCAGGTCGCGCTTGCCGAGCACCTCGCCCTTGCAGATCCATACCTTGATGCCGATCTTACCGTACACGGTCATGGCATAGGTGGAAGCATAGTCGATGTCCATGCGCAGGGTGTGCAGCGGCGTACGGCCTTGCTTGTACTCTTCAGAGCGGGCAATTTCCGCACCGCCCAGACGGCCGCCGACCTTGATCTTGATACCTTCGGCACCCATCCGCATAGCGGTCTGGATGGCCATCTTCAGGGCGCGCTTGTAGCTCACGCGGCCTTCGAGCTGGCGGGCGATGGTCTCTCCGACGATCATGGCATCCAGCTCGGGGCGGCGGATTTCCATGATGTTGATCTGAACGTCGTCCTTCTTGGTGAGCTTCTTCAGCTCTTCCTTGATGCGGTCTACTTCCGTACCTC
Organism: Chitinophagaceae bacterium; assembly: GCA_030151745.1. Classification (GTDB taxonomy): domain Bacteria; phylum Bacteroidota; class Bacteroidia; order Chitinophagales; family Chitinophagaceae; genus UBA1952. Next base: position 3,115 of record JASLDA010000504.1, read on the forward strand.
CCTTACCGATGATGATACCCGGCTTGGAAGTGTGGATGGTAACGATGAGCTTACCCAGCGTACGCTCGATCACGATGCGGGCGATACCGCCCTTGTTGATGCGAGCGTTGAGGTAGGTGCGGATCTTGTGATCTTCCACCAGCTTGGCGCCGAAGTCTTTCTTCTCGCCAAACCACATAGAATCCCAGCCGCGCACGATGCCCAGTCGGTTGCCAATCGGATTTGTTTTCTGACCCATTCTCTATTGAAGATTGTAGATTGTATATTGATGATTGCTTAGGCTTCGTTGTTTTCAGCCTTAGCTACCGGCGCCTTGGCCGGCTTGCTGTCCACGAAGATGGTAACGTGGTTGCTGCGCTTGCGCAGACGGTAAGCGCGGCCCTGGGGAGCGGGGTTCATCCGCTTCAGCGTACGGCCGCCGTCCACGTAAATGGTCTTCACGATCAGGTTGGCGGCATCCACGTCCTGGCCCTCATTCTTCACGCGCCAGTTGGCGATGGCGGAGAGCAGGAGCTTCTCCAGGGGGACAGAAGGATGCTTGGTGCTGAACTTCAGGATGTTCAGCGCCTCTCCCACCTCTTTGCCACGGATCAGATCCGCGAGCAGGCGCATCTTGCGCGGTGAAGTCGGGTAATTACGTAAGCGAGCTACAGCTTCCATTTGGAATTCAAAATTTAAAATGCAAAATTCAAAACCTGCGCGTCAGCGGAATGGGATGAACTTTGAGTTTTCTGATTCTATTCGTTATTGAGCGCAAAATCCAAACGATCTTCATTTTGAATTTTGCATTTTGATTTTATTTACCGCCGTGGCCCTTGAAGTTGCGGGTCGGAGCGAATTCACCCAGCTTGTGGCCGACCATGAATTCCGTCACGTACACGGGGATGAACTTGTTACCGTTGTGGACGGCGAAGGTCTGCCCTACGAAGTCCGGGGTAATAGTGGAACGGCGGCTCCAGGTCTTGATTACACCCTTCTTTGCCTTGCCTTCTGCGATCGCCATAACCTTGTCGTTGAGGTTGGCGTCTACGTACGGGCCTTTCTTAATTGAACGAGCCATTGCTTGTTAGTTTGCGATTGTTGATTTGCGAGATGGTGCCGCCATTTTAACGAATCACCGTATTCTTAGTTGTCTTAGGAGAGCTTCTTGCCGTTGGAGCGCTGGATGATCAGCTTGTTGCTGGCCTTGGTACGGCTGCGGGTCTTTTCGCCCTTAGCGTACTTACCGGTGCGGCTGCGCGGGTGACCGCCGCTGGAGCGACCTTCACCACCACCCATCGGGTGATCGACCGGGTTCATGGCAACACCGCGGTTGCGGGGGCGGATGCCCTTCCAGCGGTTGCGGCCCGCCTTACCCATGCTTTGCAGCTGGTGATCGGAGTTGGAAACGGTACCTACCGTAGCCATGCAGGAGATCAGCACCTTGCGGAGCTCGCCGCTGGGCATCTTCAGGACGGCATAACGCTCTTCCTTGTTCGCCAGCTGGGCATATGTACCTGCGGAGCGGGCGATAGCGCCGCCGCGGCCAGGCTGCATTTCTATATTGTGGACTACGGTACCGAGCGGCATGTTCTTCAGCGGCAGGGCATTGCCCACTTCCGGGGCAGCTCCTTCGCCGCTCATCACCTGGCCGCCTACTTCCAGGCCCTGGGGAGCGAGGATATAGCGCTTTTCGCCGTCCGCATAATTCAGCAGCGCGATGAAGGCGGTGCGGTTCGGATCGTACTCGATGGTAGCGACCGTAGCGGGAATATTGTGCTTGTTGCGCTTGAAGTCGATGATGCGGTACTTCTGCTTGTTACCGCCACCGATGTAGCGCATGGCGCGACGGCCGGAGCTGTTACGGCCACCAGTACCGTGCTGGCTCTCAAGCAGGCTCTTTTCGGGAACGTTGGTCGTGATCTCAGCGTATGCATTACCGATTCTCCAGCGGGTACCAGCGCTCGTCGGCTTGTATTTGCGTAGTGCCATTTTCTTTCAGTTGATTAGTTGACTGGTTGATTCGTTTTGTGCGGTTCTACCAGGCTTCTTTATTGAAACAGGTCGATAGAATCACCTTCGGCGAGGGTTACGATAGCCTTCTTGTAACCGCTCTTGCGGCCTTTGAGCACACCGGCCTTGGTGAAGCGGCTCTTGTTCTTGGCCGGAACGACGACGGTATTCACATCGCCCACCTTCACGCCGTAGAATTCCTCGATGGCCTTCTTGACTTCCAGCTTATTGGCTGCCTTGGCGACAACGAACGTGTAGCGGCCACTCTTTTCCATCTGGCCGTTAACCTTTTCGGTGAGCACCGGTCGTACTAAAACGTCAGCAGTTTTCATTTTTTTTGTATAAAGTCCCCGGCTTCCCCGGGGCTGTTATTGTATTTGGTTCGATCTCCGCGTCCGGATAAATTACTCAGCTGCTGCGGTTTCAGCCTCTTCGGTGAACATCTTGGCGGCGCCTTCGGTGAAAACGAGCGTGCTCGCGTTCATCAGGTCGTAGGTGTTCATATCGCTCAGCACTACAGTCTTGTTGTCCTGCAGGTTGCGCGCAGAGAGGTATACGTTCTGGTCGTACTCCGGCAGGATCAGCAGGGTGCGGCGTGCATCGGCAGCAACGGCGCCCAGCAGGCCGACCACTTCGCGGGTCTTCGGAGCCTCGAGGCTCAGGTCTTCAACGATGACGATCTTGTTCTCCTTAGCCTTGTAGCTCAGGGCGCTCATCTTGGCGAGATCCTTCACCTTGCGGTTCAGCTTGAAGCCGTAGCCGTGCGGCAGCGGACCGTTCACCGTACCACCACCCTTGTAGAGCGGGTTGCGGATGTTCCCCTTACGGGCACCGCCGGTACCTTTTTGCTTGTGCAGCTTCTTGGAAGAACCGTGCACCTCGGCGCGGGTCTTGGTCTTGTGCGTACCCTGGCGCTGAGCGGCGAGGTATTGCTTAACGGCGAGGTAAATGCAATGGTCGTTCGGCTCGATTGCGAAGATCTCGTCCGGAAGCTCCACCGAGCGGCCGGTCTTTACACCTTTATTATTCAGTACATCAACTTGCATGGCAATGATATTTTGCAGGGCCTGCGCCCTCGTCAAAAACTTATTTTTGAATGAGAACGATAGAACCGTTGTGGCCGGGCACCGATCCGGAAATGAGAATGTAATTCTGCTCAGGATAAACCTTTACAACGCGCAGCTCCTTCACCTTCACGCGCTCTCCGCCCATACGGCCGGCCATGCGCATGCCCTTGAAGACGCGGCTCGGGGTGGAGGCCTCA
>JASLDA010000399.1 GCA_030151745.1 Chitinophagaceae bacterium
GAAAAGTATATCGAAGGTCATTTAGAGTTGTGGAAGCATGGGAGTAGGCACCACTATTTGATTCTGATTTGCCCGGCCTCGGAACAATGGATTTTGAACCGGGCCGGCGAATCGGGGATCGATCTTCAAAAACACAGTTTGCCCACTGCTTTAGCCGACCTTTGCAAGGTCACGAAAGATATAATTTCTCAGAAAGATCCACGGATAGTTAGTTTGTTGAGTGAATTGAAAAAAAGTAAAAATCCTGTTGTAGATACGCTGATAGATTGGGTGACGGAATTGAAAGAAAAGCAATTCAGAGTCGATCTTACAGCACTGAAATAATATTAGAATGGCTGAGCAACCGAATATTAAAGTCACTATTGACAATATCACCGTCGAGGTAGCTCCGGGTACGACCATCCTGCAGGCTGCGCGCCAGATCGGGGGGGAGGTGACGCCGCCGGCGATGTGCTATTACTCCAAGCTGGAAGGTTCCGGTGGTAAGTGCCGCACCTGCCTCGTGGAGGTGTCCAAGGGCTCCGAGAAGGATCCCCGGCCCATGCCCAAGCTCGTGGCTTCCTGCCGCACCGGCGTCATGGACGGCATGGAGGTCAAGAGCATGACTTCCGACCGGGTCCTCGATGCGCGCAAGGGCGTCACCGAGTTCCTGCTGATCAATCACCCGCTCGATTGCCCCATCTGCGACCAGGCGGGCGAGTGCCACCTCCAGGACCTGGGCTACGAGCACGGCGCCGCCGGCACCCGCTACGAGTTCAAGCGCCGGGAGTTCGAGAAGGAGGACATCGGCCCCTATATCCAGCTTCACATGACGCGCTGCATCATGTGCTTCCGCTGCGTGTACACCGCCAACCAACTTACCGAGCGCCGCGAGCACGGCATCCTCGACCGCGGGGAGCATGCGCAGATCTCCACGTACCTGAACAAGGCCCTGGACAACGAGTTTATCGGCAACGTCATCGACGTCTGCCCGGTCGGCGCGCTGACCGACAAGACGTTCCGCTTCAAGAACCGCGTATGGTTCACGAAGCCGTTGGACGCACACCGAGATTGCCCCACCTGCTCCGGCAAGACCCGGCTCTGGATGCGCGGCGACGAGGTATTCCGCGTCACGGCGCGCAAGGACCAGTGGGGCGAAGTGGAAGAGTGGATCTGTAACGACTGCCGCTTCCATAAAAAGCAGGCGAGCGACTGGGTCATCGAAGGCCCGAGCAAGGTGGACCGCCACAGCGTGATCTCCCAGGGGCATTACCGCGGCCTGACCAAGCCCAAGGATACGCTGCCGGAGGTGATCGGCCGGGCTCCCAAGCACCTGCTGGACATCCACAACGTCAGCGACGTGAACCGGCCGGAGATCGATCTGAGCCTCATCCAGGGCCCCGCCCATGCCGACGATTTCCGGCATGCGAACACCGCGCCGCAGCATAAGGAGATCAACCTCGAGGAAAGCAAGGGTGACCGCGACGCCTGATCCGCGGCGGATTTCCGCCACGAACCGAACTATTCTTTAACGAACTGGCTAATTTTGCGCCGTTATGCTCGCAGCCATCACATTAGGCTTTATTGTTCCCCTAAGCTTTATCATCCAAAAGCTGATCCTCATCGCCGTCATCCTGGGCGTCTCCCTGGGCGTCGCCATGTACGCGACCTGGGGTGAGCGCAAGGTGGCCGCCGTCATGCAGGACCGCCGCGGCCCGAACCGCGCCGGCCCCTTCGGCATCCTCCAGCCGCTGGCCGACGGCCTGAAGCTCTTCATGAAGGAAGAGATCATCCCCAACGGCTCCAACCGCTTCATTTTCATCCTCGGGCCCTGCCTGGCGATGCTGACCGCGACCATGACCTCCGCCGTCATCCCCTGGGGGCCCGATATCGCCACAAAAAGCGGCGACGTCATCTCCCTGCAGGTCGCCGATATCAACATCGGCATCCTGTACATCTTCGGGGTGCTGAGCCTCGGCGTTTACGGTGTGATGCTCGGGGGCTGGGCTTCCAACAACAAGTTCTCGCTGCTTTCCGCCATCCGGGCTGCCTCCCAGGCAATCTCCTATGAGCTGGCGATGGGCCTTGCCCTGATTGCGCTGCTGATGACCAACGGCTCGCTGAGCCTGCGCGAGATCGTCGCCAACCAGACGAACGGGCACCTGTGGAATATCGTGACACAGCCCTTGGGCTTTCTCATCTTCCTGATCTGCACCTTCGCCGAGCTGAACCGCGCACCCTTCGACCTGCCGGAATGCGAGAGCGAGCTGAACATGGGCTACCACCAGGAGTATTCGTCCATGAAGCTCGGCTTTTACCTGTTCGCGGAATACATCAACATGTTCGTTTCCAGCGCCGTGATCGCGACGCTGTTCTTCGGAGGCTATACCTTCCCCTGGATGGCGAACGTGGCCGCGAAGCTGGGCGAGGGGTCCGTGCTGATGGCGGTGATCTGCGTCCTGGTGCTCATGACCAAGATCATCCTTCTCATACTCTTCTTCATGTGGGTGCGCTGGACGCTCCCGCGCTTCCGTTATGACCAGCTGATGAACCTCGGCTGGAAGACCCTGATCCCGCTGGCCCTGGCCAATATGCTGGTGACCGGCGGCATTATCCTCTGGGTTCTCAACTAAATCCGACCACCGCTCCTGCCGGGGCTTCCGGCAACCAAGTAACGATATAAGATGAACAGCGAAGAACAGCAATACGGCAGCGGCGCTCCCGCCGGAGCATTCCGGATCACCTCGCGGGCCAAGCAGGTGGATCGCCGGCCTATGAACTTCGTGGAGAAATCCTACATCATCCCCATCATAAAGGGGATGCTGATCACGGGAAGTCACGTATTCCGCAAGAAGGCCACTATCAGCTACCCCGAGCAGAAGCGCCCGTTCTCGCCGGTATTCCGCGGGCTGCATATCCTGAACCGCGACGAGGAAAACCGCGAGCGCTGCACGGCCTGCGGCCTTTGCGCCCTGGCCTGCCCCGCAGAAGCCATCACCATGGAAGCGGCCGAGCGCCAGCCCGGCGAGGAGCACCTCTACCGCGAGGAGAAGTACGCGGCCCGCTACGAGATCAATATGCTGCGCTGCATCTTCTGCGGCTACTGCGAGGAGGCATGCCCCAAAGACGCCGTGTATCTCACCGAGACCGTGGCCCCCGCAAACTATAACCGGGCTTCATTCATCTACAAGAAGGAAGACCTGCTCATACCAAAGAAATAATTCGAAATGCAAAATTCAAGATGCAAAAGCGCCGCTGCTGCCAGATTGAATTCTGCATATTGATAAACATCAAAGCAACGGTTCAACGGTTTTGAATTCTGCATTTTGAATTTTGAATTAATCTCATGTTAGATCAACAAACGCTCTTCTGGATCCTTTCGGTGGCGGCGCTGAGCTGTGCGATGGGGGTGGTGCTCAGCCGCAATCCCGTCAATTCCGTGCTCTTCCTGATCCTGACCTTCTTCGCGATCTCGGGACACTATATCCTGATGAATGCGCAGTTCCTGGCGATCGTCAACATCATCGTCTATGCGGGCGCCATCATGGTGCTGTTCCTGTTCGTGATCATGCTCATGAACCTCAATGCCGACGTAGAGCCGCAGAAGGGGGTGTTGGTGCAGATGGCGGGGCTCATATCGGGCGGCGCACTGTTCCTCGTGATACTGGCTGCGATAAAAAGCGCCAGCCCCGTGCCGCTGGATAAAGCGTCGACAGATATCGGCCTGATCACCAATCTGGGTAAGGTGCTGTTTACCAAATATGTGTTTCCG
>JASLDA010000432.1 GCA_030151745.1 Chitinophagaceae bacterium
AACAAGAACTATATCGTCAGCGGAGCGGGCTGCAAGTCGAGCCGGGTCTCGCATTCGCGCAAGTCCAAATTCGTGGAGAATACCCTGGGCTGGGCGACGCTCGAAGTGTACAAAGACAAGAAAGTGCGCTGCACATTCTACGGGGCCAACCCGGACAGCGCCGGGATGCCGCTATACTCCGATATAGCAGTCGACTACAGCAAATTTCCCGTCGAGCCGGCACCTGATACCTCCGTGCCGCTGGCCATCTATCACGATACCGCGCTGGTGCCCGCAGGGGCCCAGTACGCAGCGGCGGGGAGCCTGCAGCGCCTGCTGAACGGCGACAATTACCGCGCTGAATGGGGAACTCCCGTCAACTTCAAGGTCTTTCACCTGCAGTCGACGAACGGGGGCTTCCGGATAACCGGGGCCCGCGGAGGCAACCAGTCGCGCATGCTGCGCCTGGCGGATGCCGAAGACCGGCGCTATAACCTCCGCACGATCGACCGGAGCCTGCGCCCGGAATTGCCGGAAAAGATGCAGGAGCCCTTTGCCCGAACGATCGTACGGGATCTGATCTCGGCGACCCATCCGTACGCGCCGTTGTGCATACCTGTGCTGGCGGACGCGGCCGGGGTCATCGTGCCCCATCCGCAGTACTTCTTCGTGCCTGATGACCCCGCGCTCGGATTGTACCGGCCGCTCTTTGCGAACAAGATCTGCCTGCTCGAGCCGGAGAATCCCACGCCGGACGGCCTGGAGTCGCGCAGCAGCGACCGGGTCATCGATCTGCGCATCGGCACCGACGACCACTTCGTGGACCAGCGGGCGGTGCTGCGGGCCCGGCTGCTGGACATGCTGGTCGGAGACTGGGACCGGCACCCGGACCAGTGGCGCTGGGGCGTCGGCGATACCGGGACCGGCCAGCTGTATTACCCGATCCCCCGCAACCGCGACCAGGTCTTCTTCAACTCGACGGGGCTGGTGATGCCCGTGGCCGCCCGGCGCCGCCTGCCCTGGATGGCCGGCTTCAGGAAGGATCTGCACCACTTCAAATGGCTGAGCCATTCCGCCCGGGACTTCGACCGGTTCTTTCTCAACGAGCTGAATGTGCACGACTGGAAAGCCGGTATCGACTATTTCCGGCGCTGCGAAACGGACAGCGTCATCCACTACGCGATCGCTGCGATGCCCGATACGATAGTGGCCCTGGGAGGCGGGACACTGGAAAGCAAGCTGAGGAGCCGGCGCGGGCAGCTGGAGCGCATGGGCCTGAAATACTACCGCTTCATCTCGAGGCGTGTGGACGTGCTGGGATCCAACCGCCAGGAAGTCTTTTCCGTGCGGGATGCCGACAGCGGCGTCCTGGTGCAGGTGCATGCCCGCGAACGGGGCGCGGACACCAGCCGCCTGATGTACTCGCGCCTGTTCGATCCGAAGGTGACCCGCGAGCTGCGCTTCTGGGGCTTCAACGGCACCGATAAGTTCGTCGTCGATGAAAACCTGCGCACGCGGATGGTGCTGCGCTTCATTGGCGGGGCCGGAGCCGATACTTTCGACATCGGGGGCCGCGCCCGGACGACGATCTACGACGTAAGCACCGAGCCGAACGTAGTGCTGCGGCACCGTCATACCGACAACGGCTTCGAATCGGAGCCTACGGTAAACGATTATCATTTCCAGGAGTACAACTATAACTTCCTCCGCTTCCCGACCATCGCGCTGGGATATAACAACGACGACGGGCCGCTTACGGGGATCGGCATCTGGAGGCGCTCCTACGGCTTCCGCAAGGAGCCCTACGCGAGCGACAATAAGCTGACGGCGCTGGCAGCCTTCGAGCGGCGTGCCTTCCAGCTCAAATACCGGGGCATCTTCAACCAGGCCCTGGGCGGGTATGATCTGCTGCTGAGCGCGGACCTGCACCGGCCGGCCCTGCGCAATTTCTTCGGGATCGGGAATGAAACTCCGGTGCTCAAAGATCCCAGGTTTTACCGCGCACGCTACAACCTGATGAATGCCGGCGTCCAGGTGCAGAAGCGGTTCTTCAATGTGCTGCGGATCGCTGCGGGGCCGGAATACAATTACTATTCGAGCCAGGAATTCCAGAATGCGGACAAGGTGCTGGAGCATCCTTCGCAGGTCGGCCTGGATTCCGTCTCCATCTACGGGCGCAAGCAGTATGCGGGCGGGAAATTCCTCCTGGAGGTGAACAACCTGAACTCGGAGATATTTCCCACCCGGGGCATATGCTGGCACAGCGAGCTGACGGCCCTCAAGGGCCTGAACTCGGATACCCGTCCCTTCACCGAGGCGCATACCGATATGGACATCTACGCCAGCCTCAGCGATCCCGCGCGGCTCGTGGCGGTGCTGCGGGCCGGGGGCGGGCATATCTTCTCCAAGGACTACGAGTATTTCCAGGCCATGTCCGTCGGGCAGAACAACTACCTGAGGGGCTTTTGGCGGAACCGCTTCTCGGGGCGCTCGATGGCCTACGGCAGCCTGGAGCTGCGTGCCAAGCTGGGCGAGGTCAAGGGCCATATTTTCCCCGGAGGCTTCGGCCTTTCCGGCTTCACGGACGCCGCCCGAGTATGGGCGGATGGGGAAACCAGCCGTCGCTGGCATAATTCGCTGGGCGGTGGCGTGTACTACATTCCATTCAACATGTTCCTGATTTCGGCGACTACGGCGTTCAGCCGGGAGGAAACCATTTTTAATCTCTCCATTGGCACGAAGCTGAATGTGATATTATAACTACGACAGATCATGATACCAACGGATATCGTACAGCAGGCTGCATCCTACGTGCAGGGAATCTTCGAGGAATCCGATACCAAGGACCTGTATTTTCACAGTTTCGAGCATACGCAGCAGGTAGTGCGGCATGCCGTCGAGATCGGCCGGCTGGAGCATGTCACGGAACAGGAGCTTCAGATCCTTCAGGTTGCCGCCTGGTTCCATGATGTGGGCCATCTGAACGGGCCCGCCCAGGGACACGAGCTGCGCAGCGTGGATGCGGCGCGGCAATTCCTGCAGACGCACGGCGTCGACGACCAGGTGTTCGTACAGCGCGTGACGGACGCCATCATGGCTACCCGCTTGCCGCATGTGCCGAGTGACAAGTTGGGAGAAATCATGTGCGACGCGGATGTGTACCATTTCGGCACCGAAGAATTCCGGGAAACCAATAAGCGCGTGCGCAAGGAGATGAAGAAGCGGGACTTCCCGGCGCTGGTGAACGACTGGCCGCAGCGGAGCCTGAAGCTGCTGGAATCCCAGCATTTTTTCTCGCCGGGCATCCGGCAGCGGCTTGAAGAGGGCAAGGCGGAGAATATCCGTTGGCTGCGCAAGAAGATCGCGAAGGCGGGTGGGGGGAAAGCTCCGCAGGAGCCGGAGCAGGAAACCACGGCCGCCCTGGCCGAAGGCGCGGCAACTCCCGAGGAGCTGCTTAAGAACATGCGGCTGCTGCAGAAGCAGAGCCAGAACCTGCTGAGCCGCGGC
>JASLDA010000472.1 GCA_030151745.1 Chitinophagaceae bacterium
GTCTATGGCGAGCGTGCCTTCGACGGTCATGGACGACATGCCGCGGAATATACCGGTCCCTTTTTCAAGGCTCACCGTACCCTTGGCGCTGTTGTAGCTTCCGGTCAGGAAGATATTCCCGATCGTATCCGAGCCGAGCTTTACGTTGGTGGCATTCAGCATGGCAAAGGCCGAAGGAGCGTTGAAAAGCTCCGTTACGCGCACGTTCCCGCTGATGCGGCCGTCGGCGCCCGCCTGTGCGAGTCCCGCCGCCCCGCTGAGCTGGCCCAGGTCGAGATTGTTGGCGTTGATGACGAGCGCCCGCTCGCCGTCGGCTTCGTTCTCGCTGAAAACGTTGATCTGCTGCAGCCCCGAATGCAGCACCAGGTCATGTACGCTCAGGTACTTGTCATGGTACACGACACTGCTCCCGCCGTCTACCTCCCAGCGGCTCTGGTTCAGGTAGAATTCCGAAGGCGCCATCGTAAGCCGGATGCTGTCTCCTTTCGCGATGGCGCTGCCGTTAAGCGTCGCCGTGCCGTAGGTCCCCGGCGATGAGGTCGTGATATTGAAGCCGACAGAATCTTCTGCGATCGTCGTGCTCAGGTTCAGGGAAAGGCGCAGGAGGGAGTCTCCGACGATGATCTCGCTGGCGTCTCCGTTGATCTTCATGCCGCTGAAGTTGCCGGAGCCTTTCAGTATCACGTTGCTCATCCGGATGGGCCCGAGCTGCGCGTAGGGGATATTTGCGTCCAGGGAAAGCTGCTGCGAGCTGGTGTTCAGGGAGCCGGTGACGCTGCTGTTGTCGAAGCCGCGGATGCTGGGCTTGAGCACCAGCAGCAGGGAATCGATGGCAGTCGTGCTGATGGAGAACCGCAGGTCCTGGTCCGGCGCATAGCGCGAAGGGCGCGGAATGTAGGACGGGAGGTATTGTCCCAGGAAATATTGGGCCGAATAGGGCAGCTGGCTAAGCTGATACCGGCCTTCGATGCGCGCGGCGACGCCGTTGGAGTTCAGTTCCAGGAACTTGTCGCCGCTGCCGGTAAGGCCCGCCGTAAGCGACACGGAATCCAGGTCGAGGCGATCTTCGCCCCGAAGGATGTTCAGATTGTTCAGCAGGGCTTTGCCGGTGAAGTCGTCGATGGTATTGCCGGAGGCGTCGATATCGAAGTCTGCCGCGAACTGTATGTGGGGATCGCTGAGGTGCAGGGTCTGCAGGTCGCTGTGCAGGATATGGGCGCGCGCCTGTATCCTGAGGTTTTTAGGGTCCTTAAAGTCCGCGGTGCCGTCGAAGCTGCCTGCAATGGCGGGGTCGTTGATCTGGATATGCCCGGTGAAGGTCCTGGCCTGCAGCACGCCGTCGGCGATCAGGTTGGAATAGTTGTAGCCGTAAAGCCCGAGCTTATCGAACGAGGCGTTGACGCGGATGAATGCATTGCCGGGCTCGAAGCTGCTGCCGGCTATGCTGCCGGTAAAGGTGGCGGCCCCGAGGAAGGGCTGGTTCAGCAGGGGGCCTGCATAGAAGTTCACGGCCTGCAGCTCCGTTTCGTAGCGGGAGCTGCGGGTTTCGAAGCCCGGCATGGCCAGCTTCGAGCGGGCCCGGATGACGCCCAGGTTCGTCTGCAGCAATCCGTCTGCGGCAAAGTTCTCGATGAAGCCCTTATACGAGCCGGTGTAGGTAATGGCCGTCAGCTTTGTCAGATCGAAGTCCGGGTTGCCCTTCAGCATCGGCGCAAAGCGCAGGATCTCGGATCCGTTGGTCCGGACGCTGCCGCCGGTGTACTCGATATACGTCGTGAAAATATCCGGCAGGCCGCGCATATGGAGATTGCCGGTCACCGTGCTGGAGCCGTCCTCATAGCGGAAGCCGCTCATGCGGAAGTCGGCCACGGTGCCGTCGAACCGGCCGTCGACTTTCATCCGTCGCGGGAAGTACTCGGGGAAGACCGGCGCGAAATATGCGATGTCCGCGGGGTCGACGACCGATCCCGAGAGCTCCGCCTCCATGCGCACCGAGTCGATGTACTCCGTGAACGCCGGGAAGCGCTTGTATCGCATCGCGTAATAGGGACCCAGGGTCGATTTGTCAGTCTTCAGCACCAGGTGCTCGATGATGGAGGCGTTCGGCGAGACGGTGATCTCGCCCTTGATCTCGCGGATCTGCATCCCGCAGCGCTCGCGGGCTTCGAGATGATCCAGCGAGGCGCGGAGGGTATCGCCCTGGATGCGCAGGTTCGAAGCGAGGATCGTCGCTTCGCTGATATCGAGGTGCTCCGCGTCAAACTCGCCTTTTATGGCAGGGCGGCTCGTCGAGGTCAGCGCGTAGCGGCAGTCTTTCAGCCGCAGATCGGCGAGGCGCACTGCCCAGTTGCCGGTATTGAAGGCCGTCGTGTCGACGGGATCCGGCGCGGCCGCGCCGGCCCGCGCCGGCTGGCCGCCCTTGTAGCTCCGCATTATGACGGAGGTGGCGGTCAGAGCGACACGCTGCAGGTCGATGACACGCTTCTTCAGGTCGATCTCCCTGCCGTCTATAAGCGCGGCGCCGACCGTGATGTCCATATCGTCGCCTGCCCAGGCATCGTCCGAGAAGAAGCGGACGTTCTTCAGGTCGAGGTGCTTCAGGTCCAGCTCGAACTCGTTGCTGCTTTTAGTCTTGTCGGCCGGCCCGGTGTCGAAGGCGTCGATGACGAACTGGTAGTTCCATTCCTTGCTTTTCGAGCTGCGCGCCAGGTGCCCGAAGGCGTCGTGCAGGCCCAGGTAGGTGATGACGGGCTTGTCGCCCCTGAGGTAAAACCAGTCTGATACTTTTAATTCCGCTTCGCCGGCATAGAGCAGGGTGTCGTGCTGCCGGTCTTCGATATAAAGCCCCTGGATCAGCAGGCGGTTCGCGAAATCGATGCGGACATGCCGCAGGGAGACCTTGGTCTTAAGCTTCTCCGCGAGCATGCTCACCGCCCGCTTCGCGATATAGTTCTGAACGGCCGTGACGTTCACCAGGATCAACGCAAGTATGGCCAGCCCGATGAGGACCAGCACGGTATTGCGGAGTATGCGGAAGAAACGTTTCAGCTCGGGAACTTAAATGGCGGGCAAAAATAATTCCTTTCGGCAAGGGATATTTAATGGTTCGAAGGATTGAACCGGATGCTTCTCGACGAGCCGTGCTTCGGGGCTATCCCTCGCGTACAACAGCAATCCAATACCATACCAGAATTCCGGGTCGGGATCGGAATTGCAAAAATGTTTCATGGATGGTGCCGGCGGCTTTGCGACGGTATGGCCGATCGGGAATATTGTATGGGATAAAGAGCTGATGTGCGTGCCGGCGAAGGATCGGGCAGCACTGCCTCCCGGTTCCCTGCGAGATATGCCCTGCGGCATCCATGCAATAATTCATTCCAGGATTCGCAATCAACGAATGAGCGCGGCGATTATCTTTAGACCCAATTTTAAAATTTCGCAATCCAATCACCAGTTAAATGAGCAAAGACGTACTTCTGTACCTCGTCCCGGCCTGCGGCGTCATAGCGCTGCTGTTTACGGCCATGAAGGGCGCCTGGGTGTCCAGGCAGGACGCCGGTTCGGACCGGATGAAAGAGATTTCCCGCTATATCGCCGAAGGGGCCATGGCCTTCCTGAAGGCTGAATGGAAAATCCTCACCTATTTCGCCATCCTCGCCGCCTTGCTGCTGGGGATCATGGGCGCCACCAATCCCGAAAGTCACTGGAGCATCGCCGTCGCTTTCATCGTGGGCGCGGTATTCTCCGCCTTCGCCGGCTATATCGGTATGAACATCGCCACGAAGGCGAACGTGCGCACGGCACAGGCTGCGCGTACCTCGCTGAGCAAGGCGCTGGCCGTCTCCTTCACCGGAGGCTCCGTGATGGGCCTCGGCGTTGCCGGCCTGGCGGTGCTCGGCCTCGGCTCCATCTTCATTATCCTGCTGCAGGTCTTCGTGCCTTCCCTGGGGCTCGGCAACGGCTTCGATACGCTCGAGATGAAGCGCGCGATCGAAGTGCTCACGGGCTTCTCGCTCGGCGCGGAGAGCATCGCGCTCTTTGCCCGCGTAGGCGGCGGCATCTATACGAAGGCCGCCGACGTAGGCGCCGACCTGGTCGGTAAGGTGGAGGCCGGCATCCCGGAGGACGATCCCCGCAATCCCGCCACCATAGCGGATAACGTGGGAGACAACGTAGGTGACGTCGCCGGTATGGGCGCCGACCTGTTCGGGTCGTATGTGGCGACGGTCCTGGCCACGATGGTGCTTGGCTCGGAAACGATCTCTAAAGACGCGTTCAGCGGCATCGCCCCGATCCTGCTGCCTATGCTCATCGCCGGTGTCGGCATCCTGCTCTCAATCGTCGGCACCTGGATGGTGCGCATCTCCGACAATGCCGGTATTTCCACCGCTGCCGTCCAGCGCGCGCTGAATATGGGGAACTACGGTTCCATGGTGCTTACCGCGATCGTCTCGTATTTCCTGGTACAGTTCCTGCTCCCGGAGAACATGACCCTGCGCGGCCATGAGTTCACCAAGAACGGTGTCTTCGGCGCCATCGCCGTAGGCCTGATCGTAGGCACATTGATGTCCGTCATCACGGAATATTATACGGCGATGGGCAAGCGCCCGGTGCTTTCCATCATTAAGCAATCCTCCACCGGGCATGCCACGAACGTGATCGGCGGGCTGGCGGTGGGTATGGAATCCACGTTCCTGCCGATCCTGGTGCTGGCCGGCGGTATCTATGGCTCCTTCTTCTTCGCCGGCCTCTACGGTGTTGCCATTGCCGCCGCCGGCATGATGGCCACCACCGCCATGCAGCTGGCCATCGACGCCTTCGGCCCGATCGCCGACAACGCCGGCGGGATCGCGGAGATGAGCGAGCTGCCGTCCGAGGTCCGCGAAAAGACCGACGTGCTCGATGCCGTCGGCAATACCACCGCCGCTACCGGCAAGGGCTTCGCGATCGCCTCGGCTGCGCTGACGGCCCTCGCGCTCTTCGCCGCCTTCGTGGGCATCGCGAAGATCGACGGCATCGATATCTACCGCGCCGACGTGCTGGCGGGGCTGTTCGTAGGCGCG
>JASLDA010000039.1 GCA_030151745.1 Chitinophagaceae bacterium
ATTCGATGTTGAGATCGTCCCCGATCTGGAAGCGTTCGAAGTCTTCGGCGCTGACTTCGATGCTGAGGCGGATACGGGATTCGAGGTAAAGGTGGCAGGTATTGTCCTGGGGCATGAAGCGCTTGCCGGTGATCCGTACCTGCTCCACGGTCTTGGTGCCTTTCTGCAGGTCCAGCTGCACCAGGCGCAGGCTGCTCCTGTAGCCGATGTATGCGGCAATGAATACCAGCCCGCAGAGGATGCCGGCCCCGGCGAAATACCGCAGCGGCGAGAATGGATTGGCCCGGCCGGCGATTGCCTCGCCCCAGGCCACGGCAAAGGGAAAAAGGAAGCAGAATGGTAGTATGATCCGCACCGCCCTGTAGAGCTGGTGCCGTTCCCGCGATTCGCGGCGCCTGAGAAATGCGCGCTCATCCGCGTTCAGCGGCTCCAGATGGCGGATGAGCGCTACTCCCATGATCAGTTTCCCTCCCTGAGTGTTATGCCGTATATACCGGCGTATTTTTCCCGGGCATACCGCAGGAAGGCGCCGAAGTCCAGGCCCCGGCCCGTGATGCGATTGCAGAGTTCTTCAGAACGATAACGCCGGCCGTGCTGGTGTATTGCGCTGCGCAGCCATTGCAGCAGGGCTTCCGTATGGCCGCCTTCTATCTGCTGCTTCAGTCCCGGAATATCCCGATTGGCCTGCTCCCAGAACTGCGCGGCGTAAAACGATCCCAGCGAGTACGTCGGGAAATACCCGAAGCTGCCGTGGCTCCAGTGCACGTCCTGCAGGATGCCGCGCAGATCGTCCGGCGGGGCGATGCCCAGATATTCCTGGTATTTCGAATTCCAGGCGTCGCGCAGGTCTTTCGGATCGAGGCTGCCCCCGATGAGGGCTTTTTCCAGCTCGTAGCGGATCAGCACATGGAAGTGATAGCTCAGCTCGTCCGCCTCCGTGCGGATAAGCGAGGGCTGCACCTTGTTCATCCCGGCGTAGAACTGCTGCAGGTTCAGGTCCTGCAGCTGCCCCGGGAAGCGCTGCCGAAGGATAGGGTAGAAGTGCTTCCAGAACGGAAGCCCCCGGCCGACGCAGTTCTCCCAGAGCCGGCTTTGGCTTTCATGAATGGACAGCGAGGCCGCGGCCCCGAGCGGCATACCGTACTGCGTGTCGGGAAGTCCCTGCTCGTAAAGCGCGTGACCGCCTTCGTGGATGCTGCTCCAGAGCAGGGAGGCCAGGTCCTGTTCATTGACGCGGGTCGTGATGCGCACGTCTGTAGCCGCGAACGAGGTCGTGAACGGATGCTCGGAATAGTCCTGCCTGCCGGCTTCGAAATCGTAGCCGATGCTGCCGAGCACTTCCAGCGAGAATGTCCACTGGCTGTCGCGGGGATAGCTGCGGTTGAAGAAGCTGTCGTCAACCTGGGGCTTTTCCGCGATATCGCGCAGCAGGTCCGGCAGCCCCGTACGTACCTGGCTGAACACGCCGTCCAGGATTGCCACGCTCATGCCTTTTTCGTAGTCGTCGAGGAGGGCGTCGTAGGGATGGGCCTCGTAGCCGTACAGGCCGGCCTGCTCGCGCTTCAGCCCGATCATCTGGGCGAGCTGCGGCGCATAGATGCCGTAGTCGTTCTCGCGGCGGGCCCTGGTCCAGGCATTCAACGCCGTGCTGGAGGCCTGGGTCAGCGTTTCTACGAACGCTTCCGGAAGCCGGGCGGCCTTTTCGAAGTCTTCCAGGCTCAGCCGCACATTGGCGGCCTGCGCCTCGGTCAGCGATTCATCTCTGGAAAGCTGCTCCAGCAGGTCGCGGTATTCGTTGCCTGTAAGCAGGGCGTGCGCCTGGGTGGCGAGGGTGGCGAGCTGCCGGCCCCGGGCGGCGTAGCCTTTGGGCGGCATATAGGTTTCCTGATCCCATCCCAGGACGGCGGCGGCATAATTCAGATCCGCGGCCTTCCGGGTGATCTCCTGATAACGATCGTACATGTTTTGAAGGTAAAAGGTAAAAGTCAAAAACCGGGCATGATCGACGTCTCCCGGCCTGAACAGTTTCACGCAGCGGCGCTTGGCATCTGCGGTGTCGAAGGGTTCCGGCGTTGGGAAACAATATTTAACCAAGTGATTGGCTGGCGCTGCAAACCGCTCCGCGGTTGAAAGCTCATAGGAAAATCAGCGCGCAGGCCAAGTCATAAATAGAGAAATGCCAAGGGCTCGGCGAAGGACAGGTACGCTAAGAGCCTATTCCAAAATCGATCCATGTCATCCTGAGGTTTTATGCCGCGCGCCGCAATCCTTCGGGAGGCGACAATGGAAGCTGCGCCGCCTGGTTCATGTCACCCTGAGCGCAGTCGAAGGGCGGCATGCACCAGGCGGGGCCCCCGGGCTTTTCCTGCCATGGTTCGACTCCGGTTCGCCCGAACCCGAACCTTCGCTCACCATGACAGGAAAAGAGCCCCCGTAACAATCTGTCCCTGGCAGCAAAGAGAACAATGCCGAGTCCCGGCTATACAAGCTAAGGCTCCCGATCCACTGCAAACTGCCGACTGCAAACTGCTTACTACAAAAGAGCTCATCATGACATGCCTTCCATTTTGGGATAGGCTCCAAGTGTTGTTTCCAATAAACCAGGCTCCAACGCGAAGCATCCGATGCTGGATATGCAAAGCGAGCGCTGCATATCCAGCATTCAACGCGGCATCCCCGGCATGAGCAACGCGAATGCCGGGGATGCCGCATCCAACCTATACTTCGTCAGCTTCCAGCCGCTCCACGCTCATCACGCCTTCAAGCTCGCCGAGTTTCTGGCAGAGGTGATCCAGCTCGGAGCGGTCGTGTACGAAGACCTTGATATTGCCCTCGAAAACCCCGTCCTTGGAGTCGATGGAGAGGGAGCGCATGTTCATACGCAGGGAGCCCGAGATGATATTCGTGATCTTCTGCACCACGCCCACATCGTCGAGCCCGGTGATCTTGACGCCGGAGAGGAAGGAGATCTCCTTGTTCACCGCCCACTTCGTCCGCACGATGCGATGGCCGTAATGCGCAAGCAGCTGCGGGGCATTGGGGCAGTCGGTGCGGTGGATCTTCAGCCCTTCGCCGGAAGTCACGAAGCCGAATACGTCGTCGCCGGGGATCGGCTGGCAGCACTGCGCAAGCTTGTAGAGAATCTTGTCCGAGGTTTCGCCGAAGATGATGAGCTCCGTATCCTTGGAAGGCTTCGGTACGGCTTTCGGCTCTTCCTCGCTTGGCTTCGGCTCGGGTTTGTGTTCCTTTTCCTTGAGTACCAGCTTGTCTCCATGCACGTTGAATT
The DNA here is from genome assembly GCA_030151745.1 of Chitinophagaceae bacterium. GTDB lineage: Bacteria > Bacteroidota > Bacteroidia > Chitinophagales > Chitinophagaceae > UBA1952. The sequence continues at coordinate 3,287 of JASLDA010000039.1, forward strand.
CCTCCTTTATCTGCTTCACGTCGATAGCGCCTACGGCAATCGCGTAATACAGGTCCAGCATGGAGGCTTTCTTATAGTGAAGGCAGAGCTCGCTGATATTGACCGGTGTCAGCTGCAGGCCCAGGTGCGACAGCTTTCGCTGCAGCACGGCCTTCCCTTCCTCGCCGATCTCGCGCTTCTCTTCCTTCAGGTAGTACTTGATCCGGGATTTGGCCTTGCCGGTCGTGACGAAGCTGAGCCAGTCCTCGGTGGGCTTCTGCTTGGCGGATGTGATGATCTCGACCTGGTCGCCGCTCTTCAGGACATAGCTGAGCGGCACCAGGCGGTGGTTCACCTTTGCGCCGATACAGCGGGCGCCGAGGGCGGAATGTACGTCGAAGGCGAAGTCCAGGGCTGTCGCACCCTTCGGCAGGACACGCATCTCGCCTTTCGGGGTGTAGATGTAAATTTCTTCGGTGAACAGGTCCAGCTTGAAGTCCTGCAGGAAGTCCAGGGTATCCGTATCCGGATTGCTCAGGATATCGCGCAGGTGCTTGAGGAAGTGATCGAGCTTGCTTTCCTGCTGGCTCTGGCTGCCTTCCTTGTATTTCCAGTGCGCCGCGAGCCCCTTTTCCGCGATCTCGTTCATGCGCTTGCTGCGTATCTGCACCTCCACCCAGCGTCCGCCGGGACCCATAACGGTGGTATGCAGCGCTTCGTAGCCATTGCCTTTCGGTACGCTGACCCAGTCGCGCAGCCGCTCGGTGCTGGGTTTGTAGATGTTCGTGATGATGGAATATACCTTCCAGCAATCGGATTTTTCCTGCTCCGGCGGCGAATCCAGGATGATGCGGATGGCGAAGATGTCGTAGACCTCCTCGAAGGCGACATGTTTCGTCCGCATTTTGTTCCAGATGGAATGCACCGCCTTGGGACGGCCGAAGATTTCGAACTTGAAATCGGCCTCCTCCAGCTCGTCCTTCAGGGGGCGGATGAACTCGTTGATATATTTTGTCCGCTCGCGCTTGGAGTCTTTCAGCCCTTTGGTGATGTCCATGAACACCTCCGGCTGGGTGTATTTCAGGGCCAGGTCCTCCAGCTCGCTCTTGATCTCGTACAGGCCCAGGCGGTGCGCAAGAGGTGAATAGATATACGTGGTCTCGGAGGAGATCTTCAGCTGTTTTTCCCGGCTCATGCTGTCCATGGTGCGCATGTTGTGGAGCCGGTCGGCCAGCTTGATGAGGATGACCCGGGGATCGTCGGCCAGCGTCAGCAGGATCTTCCGGAAGTTTTCGGCCTGTATGGTGGTTTCCGCCTTCAGATCCACGACATTGCTGATCTTGGTCAGCCCGTCGATGATCTTGGCATATTGCTCGCCGAATTCCCGGCCGATGTCCTCCAGGGTCATTTCGGTGTCCTCCACCACGTCGTGCAGCAGGGCGCAGATCGTGGAGGTGACCCCCAGCCCGATTTCCTCGACTACGATACGTGCGACGGCGAGGGGGTGGAGTATATAAGGCTCGCCGCTTTTCCGGCGGGTGTCTTTGTGGGCGTCGGCGGCAATTTCGAAGGCGCGGCGCAGCATGACCCGGTCGCCCTTTTTGATGCGTTGCTTGAGGCCGCGCAGCAGGGCGCGGTACTCGCGGAGGATCTGTCGTTTCTCGCGCTCTTCTCTCGAATTCAACTGTTCAGCGGTGACGTTCATGTCTTGGGATTACTTGCTATTCAATTTACAAAATTGGCGGCTAATGCGCAAGTTAGCCGGGAGGCGATCACTTATGGAGGCATAGGAGCGCCCTCGTTCATAGCCCGGCGTTTTCGTTCTTACAGATACAAAAATCATGGGCGTGGAAAAACGATTTAACAGTCCGGCCGCCGGAACCCAAGGGCGCCGGGCCGTCGTGTCGGAAACGGATCTAATGCCGGGGTCTGCAGCCCCGTTTTTCGGGCGTACAGGCGGAAGGGTTTTCAAGGTGTCACCTCTGCCGGAGGTGACACCTTGAAAACCGAATACGTTCTTTAACAATTGTCCTGTCAGGCCGCTTCCTCTGGCGGCGAGGCGGCCTCGGAGGCCGCGTCCGAGCGGATCAGTAGTTCTTCCGGTAGAAGCTCAGGTACGGAACGATGTTCCGGTCGTCCATCATCTTGCGGAAATTGCTTTCCGATATTATGAAGGTCTGATATTCATTGGCTTTATACTCCCGCACCAGCTGCTCGGTGTTCCGGAACTGGGCCTGGTAATTCCGGGCTGCAGCCGCGTTCTTCAGGCCCCGGACGACTACCAGGGCTTTGTTCCCCGGCAAGGGCATCACATCCGACTGCAGCTTCAGGTCGCCGAACTTCATATTGTTGAAATCGCTCAGGCCGGATTTTACGCCCATAGTGCGGGGTTCCATCGCGTTCACGGCGAAGACGAAATAGTGGGGTTCGCCGGCCCGGTAGCTGAAGGCGGCCGGCACGGGGCCGGCTGTACTGTCCGGGATGGCAGGCGCAGTTCCCGTATTGGCGGGGCGCGGGGCAGCGGCCGCGGTATTCGGGCCTGTCGCAGCGGGCGCGGCCTTGCTGGAGTCGGCGACGGCGGCCGGGCGATTGAGCGTATCCGATTTGCGGCGCTCCTTTATGTAGTTCAGTACAGTCTCCGCCCAGGGCTTCAGGGAGTCGCGGTCGTGGGTGCGGATGAATCCGTTCAGGATTGAATCCGCTTCGTTATACTGGGCCGATCCGGCATAAGCCATGGCTTCCATGATCCGGAAGCGGTCCGTATAGGCCTCATCCGTGGGATATTGCCGGCGCAGGTTCCGGGCCCGGCTCAGCACTTCGCCGTATTGCTTCTGCTGCAGCAGATCGTATGTAGCGTCGTAGTAGGAGCCGATGCTGGCCGTGGGCTGCCCGCTCTGGGAGGCGTCCGCGTTGACCGGCGCCACCAGGCCGGCCCATTCGGTGCCGCCGTGGTTCTGGCGGAGAATATCGCTGTAGCGCTGGGCATCGGCCAGGTTATTCCGGCGTAAGGAGATCAGATAGCGCAGGTAGGTCGCTTCGGCCTGGTAGGGGTTGGTCGGCCAGCGCCGGTCAAGCGTATCCAGCATCGCGGAGGCCCGGGTATAGTCTTCGAACTGCCGCAGGTATGCGTTGCTCATATCCACGTAGGCGCGCTGCAGGGAGCTGATCGCCGTGTTCTTGTCTTCCGGCTTATTGGGGATATAGGCCATCAGGGCTTCTTCGGTAGGCAGCCCGTTTTCATCCAGCCCGGCATCCCCGCCGGAGGCTTGTCCCGCTGCTCCTGCAATTCCCCCGGCCCCGGCTGCCGGAGCGCCGCTGCCCATGGCTGCGGCGACGGCGGAACTACGCCTCCAGTTGTCGACGGCCGGCCGGTTGCCCCATTTTCGTTTGAACTCGGTGACGCCCTGCTGCATCATGGCCGGGTTCGAGAAGTACCAGCTCATGAGGTTAGCGTCGGAGCCGTCGTTCTGGCCTAGGCCTGCCAGCCCGGCGTTCTCCGCCCGGTAGGCGCTGTCGGCACGACGCTGCGCCAGCATATGTATGTAGCGGCGTACGACGGCGCGCTGCTCTTTCTCGCTCAGAGCCGCCAGGCGCAGCAGGCTGTCTTCCTGCAGGGCCAGGCGCGCAGGGGCGGCTATCTTATCGACCAGCCGCACACGCCGCGCCGCAAGCATCACGGCGCTGTCGTCCGGAGCATTGCTGGCATACAGGCTTACGCTGTCGTAGGCCGTCCGCGCATCGGTGTACTGCCCCGTATTGAAATATATATTCCCGAGGGCGGCGAAGGAAACGGCCTTCTGCTTTTTCGTCGACTTCGGCGCGGCTATGCCTTTGCGCAGGTAGGCGACCGCTTCGGTGTTATTGCCGCTGTTGGCGCTGAGGCGCCCGAGCACGTAGTAGATCTGCTCGTGGTATGCCGAGTATTTCCCGTCATTCAGCATGCTTTTCAGCGAGGCTATCGCATCTTTCTGAACCCCGCCGCTGAGCATCAGGGCATAGGCCCGGTTCCGGCGGGCGTAGAAGTCCAGGTCCACCTTCGGGTTCAGGTCGGAGACCTTGGCGAACTGGGCCGCGGCTTCGTTATAACGCCCGGCGTCCTGCAGGAGCTGCCCGTTGAGAAAGGCGGCCCGGCGGCGGATGCTGAACGGAAGGTTTTTATCGGCAACGACGATATCCAGGTTGCGCGCGGCGACCGGGTCGTTGTTATGATGAAGAGCGAAGAACGCCTGCTCCAGGGCCAGGCGGCCTTTCAGGTCCTCCGGGAATTTGGAGTCTGAAGTCAGGAGGTCCAGCACGGATTCCGCGTCGCTATATGCGCCATAGGTCGTGTAGGTACGCGCCAGCCAGAGCAGGGCTTCGTTATTCGCGGGCTGGTGCTTGATGAAG